>JANMKM010000704.1:0-1966 GCA_031372035.1 Rhodoferax sp.
GATTTGCGCCACACACTCGCCAGCCATGGCTGCTGTTCGCGCGGCAGGCCGTCGGGTCGGTAGTAGTGGTTCAGTTCGATGAAGCCGGCGGCGACCAGGTAGCCGCGCCAGCTCTCCCAACTGTGGAAGGATCCATGGCGCTCGCCACTCCAGCCTTCCTCATTGTTGCCGCGTGGGTTCGAGCTGAACAGCACGCCGCCGGACTTGAGCGTGGCGAGCAAATGCGCCAGCACTTGCGGCAGCGCCTGGGTGGGCACGTGGAACAGCGAGGCATTGGCAAACACGCCATCGAAGTGGCCCGGCGGCAAGTCCAGCGCCAGGAAATTCTGCACCAGCACCTCGCAGCCGCTGTTGGTTCGTGCCAGCGCCGCCAGTTCGGCTGAGCCATCCAGGCCCGTGGCATGGTGGCCAAGCCCCTTGAACGTGATCAGGTCTCGGCCCGGCCCGCAGCCGACATCCAGCAGCCTGAATGGCGGAGTGACACGGATGGCACCGAGCAGCGCGTTGATGTTCTGCGAGACATCATGGTCGCGCGTGCCCTCCCAGTAGTCTTGGGCGCGCTGGTTGTAGTGGCCCAGCGTGCGGATTGCGATGCCCTGCAGGTCATCGTCGGTCAGTGGCATGGAGTGGTTGGCGACAGCCGGTGTTGATAAGCACCCAGCGTCGCCGTGGTGCCAAGGTCGATGCAGCAGTGCTGCTTCAAGTAGCCAGTTTGGACGCTGAAACTGGCGCCGCCGCCGCTTCCTGTGCCGCCGGCGCGACGAAGCCCGCCCGCGCCCGCATGGCCTCGGTGGTTTCACCTGCGCCATGCGGTTGCCAGCCTGGTGGCATGCAGATGTAGCCCAGCACGGCGCGCAGACTGCGCGCGCTGGCCAGGTCCCGCAGCAGCGCGCTCCATTGCTGGAACTCGATGACCAGCGGGTTGTAGCTGGTCATGGGTTTCACCAGACCGTAACGGCAGGGCAGGTCTTCGCGCTCGGCGCGGTAGGTGCCGAAGATTCAGTCAAACACGATCAGCACGCCACCGTAGTTGGCATCCAGGTAGTCGAGATTGGCGGCATGGTGCACCCGGTGGGCCGACGGCGTGTTGAGCACCTGCTCCAGCCAGCCGAGTTTCGGAATCCACGTGGCGTGGATCCAGAACTGGTACAGCAGGTTCAGTGTGAGCATCGCAAACACGATGCGCGGCGGAAAACCCAGCCAGACCAGTGGCACGAAGAACACGGCCGTGCCGCTGAGCCGGCCCAGGATGCCGATGCGGTAGGCGGCAGCCAGGTTCAGCTCGTTGGGCGAATGGTGCACCGCGTGGTTGCACCAGAACCAGCGCACCCGGTGCGCCGAGCGGTGGTACCAGTAGTAGCAGAACTCCTGGCCGACAAACAGCGCGGCAAAGGCCACCCAGCCGTCCAGCGCAATGGTGGTGAGACGGTACTGGTAAGCCAGCACGATCAGCGGCGTGGCGATGGAAAACGGCAGAAAGATCTGTATCGACACCCGGCTCGCCAGGTCCAGCAGCGAGACGCCGGTGGAGCGCCAGTCGTAATGGGCGCGGCGGGCTAGCACCCAGCCTTCCAGCAGCGAGGCCAGCACCACCGCCGGCAAGGCCACGAAGAGCAGGAATTGGTCCAGTTCGTTCACGCACGCATTACAGCACAGCGCTGGCCCGCAGCCAGCCCCGTGGCAACCGTATGATGAAGCGATGTCCTACGCGCTCAGGCTGTTTGATTCCGACGATACGCCGGCCGGATTGCGGCAGCAGGCCGAGCAGCGTTTTCGCAAGGCGCTGGACGGCGCGCTGGGTGACGCGGCTCTGGTGCTGCCGATGCTCGCGGCTTACCGCCGCATCGTGGCCACCTACGGCGAGACACCGGACGCCGATGCCCTGAGTGAGGCCGAGCCTGAAAGATCGGCGATGGCCTCGACCGGAGCGCCATCGGCATCGCGCAGCAGCAGCACCACGACGAAC
>JANMKM010000708.1:0-2456 GCA_031372035.1 Rhodoferax sp.
TCGTTGAAGGCGGGCATCACGCAGGAAATGGAAGGTGGCATCAGATGGCGGCTGCGCATGATGGCATCATGCCGCAAAATCAGCAGCCCGGACCGGGCTCCCGCCACGGCCACCTCGGCACTGCGCAACGCGCGCAGGCCGCCACGCCGCTTACTTCTTGGCGCTCAGGCATTCCTTCATGAAGGCCTTGCGCTCGTCGCCCTTCTTGTCCTTGGCGCTGGCGTTGCAGGCCTTCATCTTGTCCTGCTGGGTGTCCTTCTTGGCGCTCAAGCACTCCTTCATGAAAGCCTTGCGTTCGTCGCCCTTCTTGTCGCCTGCCTCCTTGTTGCAGACCCCCATCTTGCTTTGTTGCGCCGTCTTGGCGTCGCCTTCGGCGGCGTGTGCCGATCCCAGCACCAGGCCGAGTCCCAGGGCAATCAATGTGAGCGTCTTCTTCATGTTGGTTCCTTGTGGTGTGGAGCTGACAGAGGCTAATCCCGGACGGGACGCCAGCCCATAACGCGGGGACCGGCGTTGCCGCTGACAGACGGTCGATGATTTTGTCGCGACGATCCGACGTATTGGAGGCCTCTAAAATCGGGCCATGCTGACTGTGAAGAATGAATTGCGCGCGGCACTGGCCGACGCGCTGGAGCAACTGTTGCCGGGTGCGGGCGCGCGTGCCGCGTTTGAGTCGCCCAAGGTTGCGGCGCACGGTGATCTGGCCTGCACGGCCGCCATGCAGCTGGCCAAACCCTTGAAACAAAATCCTCGGCAATTGGCGCAAATACTGCGCGAGCAGCTACTGAAATCAGAGCAATTCGGGCGTTGGGTGGATGCGGTCGAGATTGCCGGCGCCGGCTTTCTGAATCTGCGGCTGAAACCCGCGGCCAAGCATGTGGTGGTGCGCGAGGTGCTGGCCCAGGGTGCGCGCTACGGTGTGCTGGAGCCTACCGGGCACCGGATGATGGTGGAATTTGTCTCGGCCAATCCCACCGGGCCGCTGCATGTGGGCCACGGCCGGCAGGCGGCCCTGGGTGACGCCATTTGCAACCTGTGTGCCACCCAGGGCTGGGACGTGTACCGCGAGTTCTATTACAACGATGCCGGCGTCCAGATCGCCACCCTGGCCAGCAGTACGCAACTGCGGGCCAAGGGCGTCCAACCCGGTGACCCGCTATGGCCGGAAGCGGCCTACAACGGCGACTACATTGCCGACATCGGACGTGACTTTCTGGAGCGCAAGAGCGTGCGCTCCGATGACCGCAGCTACACCGCATCGGGTGACGTGGAAGACCTGGAATCGATACGACAGTTCGCCGTGGCCTACCTGCGGCATGAACAGGATCTGGACCTGCAAGCCTTCCGGGTACGCTTTGACAACTATTACCTGGAGTCCAGCCTGTACGCCAGCGGCCGGGTCGATGCCACTGTGGGTCGGTTGCAGGAAGCCGGCGTCACCTATGAGCAGGATGGCGCGTTGTGGTTGAAGTCGACGGCGTATGGCGACGACAAAGACCGGGTGATGCGCAAGTCCGACGGCAGCTTCACCTATTTTGTTCCCGATGTCGCATATCACATCAGCAAGTGGGAGCGCGGTTTCGAGCGCGTGGTCAATATCCAGGGGACTGATCACCATGGCACCATTGCCCGGGTGCGGGCCGGACTGCAGGCGGCCAACGTCGGCGTGCCACAGGGCTACCCGGACTACGTTCTGCACACCATGGTGCGGGTGGTGCGGGGCGGCGAGGAAGTCAAGATCTCCAAGCGGGCTGGCAGCTACGTCACCTTGCGCGATCTGATCGAGTGGACATCCACGGACGCAGTGCGGTTCTTTCTGCTCAGCCGCAAGCCTGACACCGAGTACATCTTCGACATTGACCTGGCGTTGAAGCAGAACAATGACAACCCGGTGTACTACGTGCAGTACGCCCATGCCCGCATCTGTTCGGTCCTGGCGGCCTGGGGCCAGGACCAGGCCCGACTGGCCAGCGTGGATCTCTCGCCTCTGACCAGCGTACCGGCGCAGGCGTTGATGCTGGTGCTGGCACGCTACCCGGAAATGCTGAGCGCCGCCGCCGCTGACTTCGCACCCCATGACGTCACGTTCTACCTGCGCGAACTCGCTGCCAGCTACCACAGCTATTACGACGCGGAGCGGATCCTGGTTGACGATGAACCGGTCAAGCTGGCGCGGCTGGCGCTGGTCGCTGCGACCGCGCGGGTGTTGCACAATGGCTTGGGGGTCCTGGGTGTGGGCGCTCCGCAAAAGATGTAGGTTCAGCATGTCCAGACCACGAACAGCAACGCATAGCAGTGCCCGTCAGCGCGGCGGGACCGCGCTCGGCTTTATCCTGGGCGTGGTGGTGGGCTTGGCGGCGGCATTGGCTGTGGCGGTGTACGTGACAAAAGTGCCGAACCCCTTTGTCAACAAGGTGCAGGGCCGCTCCGCCGACCAGGACGCTGCTGAAGCCCAG
>JANMKM010000004.1:0-1935 GCA_031372035.1 Rhodoferax sp.
GCTGATGACTGGATCATCAAGGGAGAGGCGCGCACGGCCAAGTGGCATGGCTTCGGCAACCTGGCCGAAGGCTTCAACATGCTCGACCCGATCAAGTCCACGATCGTGACGCCAGGGCTCGATCTCCAGGGCAAGTTTGCCAAGACCGGCATACCGGCCTCCATCGTCACCAAGTTCCTCGCAGAGCACGGCATCATCGTGGAGAAGACCGGCCTGTACAGCTTCTTCATCATGTTCACCATCGGCATCACCAAGGGCCGCTGGAACACCCTGTTGACGGCTCTGCAGCAGTTCAAGGACGACTACGACCGCAACCAGCCGATGTGGCGCATCCTGCCGGAATTTGCCAAGGCGCATCCGCGCTATGAACGCATGGGCCTGAAGGATCTGTGCCAATTGGTCCACGAGCTTTATGCACGCTACGACATCGCGCGCCTGACCACGGAGATGTACCTGAGCGACCTGCAGCCTGCGATGCGGCCCAGCGACGCGTTTGCCTATATTGCCCACCGCAAGACGGAACGGGTGGAGATAGATCACCTGGAAGGGCGCATCACAGTAGGGCTGGTGACGCCATACCCGCCTGGCATTCCGTTGCTGATCCCGGGTGAGGTGTTCAACCGCAAGATCGTTGACTACCTGAAGTTCTCGCGGGAATTCAACGCGCTGTGTCCGGGTTTCGAAACAGACATCCACGGCTTGGTGGAGGAGGTCACAGCGGATGGCAAAATTCGCTACTTTGCAGATTGCGTCAAGCAGTAACGAGGCCCGCCACTGTTCCGCTGGCGACCTCCAGCATCGCCGCTACGCAGACGGCGGCTCGCCGATGCCGCCAACCACGTGGCTGAAGCCACCGTCGACATAGACAATCTCGGCGCTGACGCCGCCTGCCAGGTCGCTGAGCAGAAATGCCGCGACGTTGCCCACGTCGTCGATGGTGACATTGCGTTTGATGGGCGACGCGTCAGCCACTGCACTCAGGATCTTGCCAAAGTCCTTGATGCCGCTGGCAGCCAATGTCTTGATCGGGCCGGCGCTGATGCCATTGACCCGCACGCCGCGCGCACCGAGCGAGCCGGCGAGGTAACGCACCGACGCCTCCAACGAAGCCTTGGCCAGGCCCATGGTGTTGTAGTTGGGCACGGTGCGCACGGCACCCAGATAGCTCAATGTCAACAGCGCGGCTGAGGGTTTCAGGTAGGGCAAGGCGGCCTTGGCCATGGCTGGAAAGCTGTAAGCACTGATGTCGTGGGCAATCCTGAAGCCGTCGCGCGTCAGGCCATCCAGAAAATCACCCGCAATCGCTTCACGCGGCGCGTAGCCGATGCTGTGGACAAAGCCATCAAAGCTGGGCCAGTGTTTCGCCAGGTCGCGAAACAGGCCTTCAATCTGTTCGTCGCTTCCTACGTCGCAGTCGAAGATCAGGTTTGAACCGAAGTCAGCCGCAAATTCGACGATGCGTGGCCTGAAACGCTCGCCAACGTAGCTGAAAGCCAGTTCCGCACCTTGTTGGTGACAGGCCCTGGCAATGCCATAGGCGATCGACCGGTTGCTCAGTACACCGGTTATGAGAATCCTCTTGCCGGACAAAAAACCCATGTGTCCCCATTCGTTGAAGTTTGGGAAATTGTCGCACGCGCGGCAGCGCCGCCTGCATAAAGCGCCTGACTGCGCGCAGGCGGCCTACAGGTGGCGGAGTTGGTTTCTGCAGCCTGTGCAGCCATGTTGCACCGCTGCAACGAGGTTTACAAAGATATGGCTGGGGAAAACCCCTATGCCCGGCTACCCGGGCCTCTGCAGTGATCCCGATTGCTTTCGACGCGTAACAACTTATTTCAATGAAATCAATCGCTTAGCTTGTCGACGGAGGCAACGTATCGCCCGGCTGGGGAAACCGCTCCTGCCACAAGCTGCGTTTGCGTGGGTAAACCTGGG
>JANMKM010000085.1:0-1611 GCA_031372035.1 Rhodoferax sp.
CGGCTTGCATGGCAATGTCTACGAGTGGGTCGAGGACTGCTGGCACACCAATTACCAGGCGGCGCCCACGGATGGCGGCGCCTGGACCCAGGATTGCGCTGCGGACAACCGGGTGCGCCGCGGTGGCTCCTGGGTCAGCAACCCGGCCTACCTGCGCTCGGCCTACCGGGCTCGGGGCACGCCTGACATGCGTGAGAACGCCACCGGTTTCCGGGTCGCGGCGACCCTGTAAACCCGGGCCGCTGCAGCCTGCTCAGGCGGTCGCCCGGGCCCCGGCCCGCACCGCAGCGGCCAGCATGTGCAACGTGGTTACGGTGTCGTCCCAGCCAATGCAGCCATCGGTCACGCTCTGGCCGTAGGTCAGCCCCGCGCGGCCGTCCTGGATGTCCTGGCGGCCGGCCACCAGATGGCTCTCGAGCATCAGACCGCAGATGGTCTGGTCGCCCTGGGCTATGCGCTGCGCCAGATCGGCGGCCACAGCCGGCTGGCGCCGGTAGTCCTTGCTGCTGTTGCCGTGGCTGCAGTCCACCACCAGTCGCGCTGGCAATCCTGACTGCAGCAGCGCTGCAGCCGCCTGCTGCACGCTGGCAGCGTCGTGGTTCGGCCCCTGGCTGGATCCGCGCAGGATCAGGTGGCCGTCCGGGTTGCCAGTGGTGCTGATCACCATCGCCCGGCCTTCGAGCGAGATTGTGGGAAAGCGGTGCGGCTGCGCCGCCACATGGATGGCGTCAATGGCGGCAGTCACGCCGCCATGGGTGGCGTTCTTGAAGCCCACCGGAGCCGACAGGGCCGAAGCCATTTGCCGGTGCAGCGGGCTCTCCACGGTGCGGGCCCCGATGGCACCCCAGCTCAGCAGTTCGGCGTAGTACTGCGGCGTCACCAGGTCCAGGATCTCCGAGGCCGCCGGCACGCCCAGCGCGGCGCAGGCCAGCAGGATGCGCCGGGCGTGGCGCAGGCCGGTGCCGATGTCACCGCGGCCGTCCAGCGTCGGGTCGTAGATCAGCCCTTTCCAGCCCATGCGGGTGCGCGGCTTCTCAAAATAGACCCGCATCACCAGCAGCAAGGCGTCGCCCAGCCGATCGCTCTGCTGGCGCAGCCGGCGGGCGTAGTCCAGTGCCGATTCCGGGTCATGGATCGAGCACGGGCCCACCACCACCAGCAAGCGCGGGTCCTGGCCCCGCACGATGTTGCGCACCGCGGCGCGCTGGGCCGCAATGAAGGCGGCCTGGGGCGGTGCCACTGGCAGCTCCTGGCGCAGCAGGCGTGGCTCGGGCAGGGTTTCGGCACTGGCGATGTGGATGTCGGCAATCGGTTCGGTCATGGTGGCTCCTGCCGTGACTGTAATGCGGCACCGGCCAGCAACCGGACGCGGCACGCGGTTAGGATGTCAGTGCCCGCAGCATTGAGGCCGCGGCGACCATCATGCCGATCCGCCACGACATTGTTCACACCACGATCTACCGCTACAACGCGCCTGTCAGCTTTGGCGAGCACCGGGTCATGTTCCGGCCGCGCGACAGCCACGACCAGCGGGTGCTGGCGACCGATCTGGAGGTCAGCCCGCAGTCCATCGTGCGCATGATCCAGGATCCGCATTCGAACTCGATTGCG
>JANMKM010000092.1:0-2643 GCA_031372035.1 Rhodoferax sp.
CGGCATCGCACAGGCGCGCCGTCAACTGTCTGCCTGTGGCTTTACGGAGTTTGGATTTGTACGCGAAACTTCACACGCCGCACCTTGTGCACTGCCATCCAATGCCATGACACCTTCACTCGATTGCATCGATCACATCCACGTTTTCGTGACCGACCGCCTTGGCGCGGAGGCTTGGCATGCCCGTGTGCTGGGCGTGACGCGGGTAGTTGCGCTGGAGAGCTGGGCAGCCGATGGTGGGCCGCTGACCTTGTCTGACGCATCAGGCAAGGTGCATTTGGCCTTGTTCGAGCGCGCGGCGCAGGCCTGTCGCTCGACCATTGCCTTGGGTGTGTCGGCCTCAGCGTTCATGGCCTGGCGCGCGCATCTGGCGGCTGAACTCGGCAAGCCGGTCCGGGTGGAAGACCACCAGCTCTCGTGGTCGCTGTACTTCAGTGATCCGGACGGCAACCCCTACGAGATCACGACCTATGAGTACGACACCGTTGGCAAGATGCTGAGCAACGAAGGCGCAGGCGGGTAGGTGACGGCGCGCCTGTGCGAAGCCGAGGAGCGCAGGTGGCCAGGGTCGGCGCGTAGCGCTCAGTTGCGCGCTGTTTGAGCCGAAGGCGAGTTTGCGCAACTGCCCTGGTCACCGAGCACCGCAGGGAAGTCCCGATGCACAGTGGAACGCAGCGCAACGGAGCAGTGGGACCGAGTACCGAAGCGCCGGCAGCTGCTCGGCTGCGCCGTCCCCCGCCAACCACCGTTCGCCAGTGTGGCTTTCAAGCCAGCACGTAAATCAAGATAACAACTTGCCGGCTCAATGCGGTCGCCGATAGGGCTTTCAGCGCCCCGACGCCGAACAAGACCGCAATACCGCCGCCTGCACCAGACTGAGCCGGTCGTTGCCGAAATACATGTCCTGGCCCACGTACATGGTGGGTGAGCCGAAGGCGCCGCGGGCTATGGCTTCCAGGGTGTTGGCCTTGAGCTGCTCCTTGATCGCGTCCTGCGTGATGCCCGCCGCCAGGGCGCCGGCATCGGTGCCCACGCTCTGGCAGATCTGCGCCAGCACCGCGACTTGCGAAATGTCTTCTTCACGCGCCCAGTAGGCTTCGAACACGGCGCTGGTGAAGGCGATGAAGCGGGCTTGTGGCGCGGCGCTGGCGACGTCCTGCTGCAGCAGCCAGATGCAACCGCGCATCGCCTTGACGCTGTTGACCGGGAACACCTTGGGTGGCATCACGATCTTCAAGTGCGCTTCGTGTGCCCAGTCCTGCAGGTCCTTGAGCATGTAGGCCTGCTTGGCCGGCACCGGGTTCTCGCGCATGGCATAGACGCTGGGATTGACGCTGTTGAAAATGCCGCCCACCAGCATCGGCCGCCACTGCACCGGCACACCCAGGCGCGCCGCCATCGGCTGGATGTTGTGGAAGGCCAGGTAGGTCCAGGGGCTGGAGCAGTCAAAGAAGAACTCGATCATGGTGGGGCTCCTTTTGTTTCGTGGCGGTGCGGGTCAGGTCGGCTTGTGGGCGCCGGCCCGCACGCTCTGCGCCGATTGGCCGAAGAGCGCCTTGCGCGCCTCCGCGGTCAGGGCCGGTGCGCGCAGCTCCCGCCCCAGGTCCAGGCCGCGGTGCACGGCCGGGCGCTGGCTCAGGGCGTCGAACCAGCGCCGCACCTGCGGGAAGTCGTCCAGCGGCACCTGCTGCGCCTTCCAGGTGCGAACCCAGGAAAAGATCGCCATGTCGGCAATGCTGTAGTCGGCACCGGCCACGTGCGCGCCGGTGCGGCCCAGCTGGGCGTCAAGCACGCCGTACAGGCGGTTCACTTCCTTGCCATAGCGCTCGATGGCGTAGGGGATCTTCTCAGGCGCATACAGCAGGAAGTGGCCGTTCTGCCCGGCCATAGGCCCCAGGCCACCCATTTGCCACATCAGCCACTGCAGCACCTGGTAGCGTGAGCGCAGCTCCGTCGGCAGGAACAGGCCGCTCTTCTCGGCCAGGTATTGCAGGATGGCGCCGCTTTCGAACACCGCCAGCGGCGCGCCGCCGCCGGTGGGTGCGTGGTCGACGATGGCCGGCATGCGGTTGTTGGGTGATATCGCCAGAAAGTCTGCGTTGAACTGCTCGCCCCGGCCGATGTTCACCGGCAGCATGCGGTAGGGCAGGGCGCACTCCTCCAGCATGATGGAAATCTTCCAGCCATTGGGGGTGGGCCAGTAGTGCAGATCGATCATCGGTGGTCCTGTGGCGTCGTAATTTTGCCCCGGTTCGCCACATTTTTGGCTCCCGGTGCGGCTTTCTTGCTACAAAAAGGCTAACACCCGGCCCAGTGCTGCAAATAATATGCGGGTACTTCACAATGCGAGTGCCCGGCCCCGTGCCGGACCTCGGACCCTCCATGCAAGCCCACTTTGTAGATCCCAAGCAGCTGCGCGTCGGCATGTACGTGGATCTGGACGTGGGTTGGATGTCACATCCCTTTCCAACCGGAAGCTTCAAGATCAGCTCGGACAAGCAGATCGAAACCATCCGCGGCCTGGGCCTCAAGCAGGTGCGCTACGTACCGGAAAAGAGCGATCCGGCGCCCGAGCCCGCCGCGGCCATGCCGGCGCCGCCGGCCGTGCCCGTGGCCCTGGTGGGGCCTGGCCGGGGGTTGCAC
>JANMKM010000152.1:0-2745 GCA_031372035.1 Rhodoferax sp.
TCGAACACCGGCACGATGTTGGGGTGCGTCAACCGGCTGACACTGCGCGCCTCCTGCAGCCACTGCCCCAGCGTGCTGGCGCTGGAGCCCTGGTCTGGCTTCATCAGCTTGATCGCCACTTCACGCTCCAACCGCGGGTCAAAGGCCAGCCAGACCACGGATTGGGCACCCTGACCGAGCACTTTGCGCAATTCAAAACGCCCCAGCATCTGCGGCCCCTTGTCCGCAGCCACATGGCGTTTGACTGTCGATATCGGAGAAAAATCAGGCATGGAAGGACGTGTACCTGAGAGTGGGTAACGAACTGGTTACAACTTCAAGTATGACACCAAGACCGGGTCGAAAAACCCGCACACAACGGCGGACCCACGCACTATTTCAGCTGCACCGAGCCTGAAACATTGACCAACACCGTGCTCTTGCCAGCTTCCACCGGAACGGCAGCATCCGCCATGGCCGATTTGGCCTGCAGCGCCAGCACCTGATTGCGGGGAACGAAGCCCTGGTCGCTGCTGCTGACCGACACCTCGCGCAGGCTGTAGCCGGAAAAACCGAAGGCCTTGGAGACCTCCGCAGCTTTGGCCTTGAAGCGCTCGATCGCCATCGCTTGCGCATCGGCTTCCACCTTCAGGCGCTGCTCGCGGCTGAGCGCAAAGCTGACATTGCCGATCGTCAATCCGGGCACCCGGCCGGCCGCCGTACTGATGCGCGGAAAGTCGCGCCCCTCCAGCACCAGTTCTACCGTACCCTGCCAGGCGCTGATCTTGCCGTCGCGGCCATAACGCGGCGACAGGTTAAAGACACCGGTGCGCACATCCATGGCACCGTTTTGTGCCGTCTTGCGGGCCTCGGCCAGGGCTGTGTCCAACAACTGCTTGAGCAGGGTCTGCAACGGTCCGGGCTCGGCCGCCTCGCGCGTGGCCGTCATCGAGATCGCCAGCAGATCCTGCTGCACCTCCAGCGATCCGGACGCGGACAACTGCACCACGTTCTGTGGCACAACGGGCTGCTGCGCCTGTGCGCTGGCCGCGACAAGACACAATGCTGCCAGGCAATTGCGCAGCACGGCAAGGCTTCGGGACTGAATGGTCAGCTGGAGCGGGGACATGGTTCAGCCCGGCTTGGCCGGGTCTGCGTCACGCCGCTGCTGGCGCAAAAGCTGGCGCATTTCCATGCGCTCTTTGGGCGAGAGTTGCTTGCTCTGCAACGCTGCGTCTTCCGGCGTGGGGCTGGGCTGGCGCTGCGGCAACAGGGCCTGGCGCAGTTCGGTCCGGCGCTGGTCGCGGGGCGCTTCCTGCGCAGCCGGCAAGACGGACTGGATCGGAACATTCACCGCCGTTACCGGCTTGGGCAAGGCCTCGACCGGTGTTGGTGCAAGTTGCACCAACAAGGCGCGCGAGGCCCGCGACTGCGGTACATGGACGCGATCCTGGCCTTGGTCCGGTCCGGCCGCCAGCACTCCGGCGGACACGCCCTGTGCGAGCCCGGACAGGGCTATCGTTATCAGAGCGGACCAAGCTTTCATGGCCCAAAGGTACCGCAAAAATGGCCATGCCTGTGAAAAAAGAACATTTCGTGACCGAAGTCGCAGCGGCAACATTTGTAACATTGTGTCAAAGCGACATCCCCGTGCCCCGAATCGCTGTGCCAGCCCTGCAAAATGACTCGGACACCTACTATCGATTGCCCGGACCATGACCCAGACGACAAACCGTACCGACCGTATCCTGGTGGTTGACGATGACGCCCGCATCCGCGATCTGCTCAAGCGCTACCTGGGCCAGGAGGGTTTTGAGGTGCTGGTGGCGGAAGACGGCAAGGCCCTGACCCGGATCCTGCTGCGCGAAACCGTGGACCTGATCGTGCTGGACCTGATGATGCCGGGCGAAGACGGTCTCAGTGTGTGCCGGCGCCTGCGCTCGGCCAACGACCGCACGCCGATCATCATGCTCACCGCCAAGGTGGAGGACGTGGACCGGATCGTGGGCCTGGAGGTCGGCGCCGATGATTACCTGGGTAAACCCTTCAACCCGCGTGAGTTGCTGGCCCGCATCCATGCCGTGCTGCGGCGACGCCCGGTCAGTGAGGCGCCAGGCGCGCCCTCGGGCGAGAATGAGACCGTGACCTTCGGCCCTTATAGTTTTGACCTGGGTGCACGCACTCTGCAGAAGAACCACGAGGAACTGTCGCTCACCACGGGCGAGTTCGCCATGCTCAAGGCGCTGGTGCGCCATCCACGCATTCCACTTTCACGTGAAAAGCTGGCGCAACTGGCACGGGGGCGGGAGTTCGAGCCCTTTGACCGCAGCCTGGACGTCCAGGTCTCACGCCTGCGCAAACTGTTGGAGGTGGATGCCACGGCGCCCCGCTACATCCAGTCCGTGTGGGGTGTAGGCTATGTATGTGTACCCGACGGTGCCTCCTGATGTCCGGCTTCGGCCAAAGGCCGAGCCAGACAGCACGCTGACACTGCAGAGTACGCCCGCGCCCCTCGAATACGACGAAGCGCCCCCGGAGAAGCCGCCCGCCCGCCTCGGGTTGAGCCTGTTCTGGCGCACCTTCTTCCTGTTGGCCCTGCTGTTGATCGGCAGCATCCTGGCCTGGCTGCAAACGCTGCGCACGCTGGAGTTCGAACCCCGCGCCATCCAGACGGCCCAGCAAAGTGCCTCGCTGGTGAACCTCAGCCGCGCCGCCCTGGTGCACACCCACTCGATTGCCCGGGTCTCGCTGATCAAGACCATGACC
>JANMKM010000204.1:0-6197 GCA_031372035.1 Rhodoferax sp.
CCAGCACTTCGTCCAGCGCGCCGCGCTCGCGCGCTTCCAGGATCATGCGGCCAATCCGCGGGTCCAGCGGCAATCGGGCCAGGCTCTCACCCATGGCCGTGAGCTCATTGGCGTCATCCACGGCACCCAGTTCGGCCAGCAGCTGGTAGCCGTCGGCAATCGCCCGGCGCTGCGGTGGATCAATAAAGGGAAACTCATCTGCCACGCCCAGGCGCAGCGCCTTCATGCGCAGAATCACGCCGGCCAGCGAGGAGCGCAGGATCTCCGGGTCGGTGTAGGGCTCGCACGCCTTGAACCCGGTCTCGTCGTACAACCGGATGCAGACGCCGTTGGCGACACGGCCGCAACGACCGGCGCGCTGGTTGGCAGCGGCCTGGCTGATCGGCTCGATCAGCAACTGCTCCACCTTGCTTCGAAAACTGTAGCGCTTCACGCGCGCTGTACCAGCATCCACAACGTAGCGTATGCCCGGTACTGTGAGCGAGGTCTCGGCTACGTTGGTTGCCAGCACGATGCGGCGCTCGCCGTGTTCCTGGAAGATGCGGTCCTGCTCGGCCTGGCTCAGGCGGGCAAACAACGGCAAGACCTCGGCCTGGCGCAGCATCGGCTGGTGGCTGAGATGTTTGCGCAGATGGTCCGCCGCCTCCCGGATCTCGCGCTCACCGGGCAGAAACACCAGGATGTCGCCACCATCACGCGGATCCCGCCACAGTTCGTCGACCGCCTCGCCGATGGCCTGGTTCAAACCATAGTCGCGCGACTCCTCGAAGGGTCGATAGCGTTGCTCCACTGGAAACAACCGGCCCGACACCATGATCACCGGTGCCGGCCCCTGCACTGAGGCAAAGTGCTCGGCAAAACGCTGGGCGTCGATCGTGGCCGAGGTCACGACCACCTTCAGGTCCGGGCGTTGCGGCAGGATCTGGCGCAGATAGCCGAGCAGGAAGTCGATGTTCAGGCTGCGTTCGTGGGCCTCGTCGATGATCAGCGTGTCGTAGGCCCGCAGCAGAGGGTCGGACTGGGTCTCGGCCAGCAGGATGCCGTCGGTCATGAGCTTGACCGAAGCGTCGCGCCCCAACCGGTCCTGGAAGCGCACCTTGAAGCCGACCACGTCGCCCAGCGCCGTGCCCAGTTCCTGGGCGATGCGCTTGGCCACGCTGGATGCCGCGATGCGCCGGGGCTGGGTGTGGCCTATCAGCTTGCCACGGCCGGGCGGCGCGTTGCAGCGGCCTCGGCCCATGCTCAGGGCCATCTTGGGCAATTGGGTGGTCTTGCCGGAGCCGGTCTCGCCGCAGACGATGATCACCTGGTGCGCGGCCATCGCCGCCATGATGTCGTCACGCCGGCCCGATACGGGCAGTGATTCCGGAAACTCGATTTTCAAGGGTGCAGCTGGCAAGAGAACAACTTCGTAGAGAATCGGCGATTATCCCAGCCGACCCCTGCCGCGCGCTCCGACCATCCCTATCTTCCGCATCGATGTCCGCCGTCTTCAATTTCACGTTCGTGCCCTGGTTTCGCTCGGTGGCGCCGCATATCCACAAGCACCGGGGCAAGACCTTCGTGGTCGGCATGGCGGGAGAAGCCATTGCCGCCGGCAAGCTGCATCACATTGCCCAGGATCTGGCATTGATCCAGAGCATGGGCGTCAAGGTGGTGCTGGTACACGGATTCAGGCCCCAGGTGAATGAGCAGCTCAAGGCGAAGGGTCACACGCCGCGCTATTCGCACGGCATGCGGATCACGGACGAGGTGGCGTTGGACTGTGCCCAGGAAGCCGCCGGGCAGCTGCGCTATGAGATCGAGGCGGCCTTCAGCCAGGGCCTGCCCAACACACCGATGGCGGGTTCCACGGTACGGGTGATCTCCGGCAACTTCATTACGGCGCGGCCGGTGGGCATTGTGGATGGCGTTGATTTCCAGCACTCCGGCCTGGTACGCAAGGTCGATACCGCCGGCATCCTGCGCACGTTGGACTTCGGCGCCATGGTGCTGCTCTCGCCGTTCGGATTTTCACCGACCGGCGAAGCCTTCAATCTCACCATGGAAGAGGTGGCGACCTCGGTGGCAACCGCTCTGCAGGCCGACAAACTGATTTTCCTGACCGAGATCCCCGGCATCCGCATCCGCCCAGGCGACGCTGAGGGAGAGGACAACCCGATCGACACCGAATTGCCACTGGCAGCAGCGCAAAAGTTGCTGGCTGAACTGCCCAGCCCGAACCAGCCCACCGATACCGCGTTCTACCTGCAGCATTGCGTCAAGGCCTGCATGGCCGGTGTCGAGCGCAGTCATATCCTGTCCTTCGCGATCGATGGCTCGCTGCTGCTGGAAATTTATGTGCACGACGGCATCGGCACGATGGTGGTTGACGAAAAGCTCGAGAGCCTGCGCGAAGCCACGGGTGACGACGTCAGCGGCATCGTGCAGTTGATCGAACCCTTCGAGCGCGATGGCACGCTGGTCAAGCGCAGCCGTACCGAGATCGAACGCGACGCCGGCAACTACACCATCATCGAGCACGACGGCATCATCTTTGCTTGTGCAGCGCTCTATCCTTATCCCGAGGCCCGCACTGCCGAAATGGCGGCGCTTACCGTCTCGCCAGCGGTACAGGGCCAGGGTGATGGCGAGCGCATTCTCAAGAGGGTCGAGCAGCGCGCCCGTGCCATGGGTTTGGACAGCATCTTCGTTTTGACGACCCGCACCATGCACTGGTTTCTCAAGCGCGGCTTTGTCCAGGTGGACGCCGACTGGCTGCCCGAAGCGCGCAAGCGAAAATACAACTGGGACCGCAAGAGCCAGGTGCTGGTGAAAAAGCTGGCCCCCGGCGCCTGAAAGGCCGCGGCATACGCAACGCCCAACAGTTTCAGCGAGCGCGCAGCCGGCGCCAGAACAGGGTGGCACTGGCCACGACGATGGCGCAGAACCACAGGAATGACCAATTGGCGATGGAGCCGCCCAGGAAGGTCCAGTCCACCTTGGTGCAATCGCCGCCGCCCCGGAAGATCATGGGAACTACCCGCTGCAACGGGAAAGCCTCGATCATTCCGTAAAAATCGCGGCCACAGGACATCACCTCGGGCGGATACCACTGCAACCAGCTTTGCCGGGCGGCGACAAAGGCGCCGAAACCCGCCAGGGCGAACAGCCCGGCGGCAGCAGCCAGGTGCCCGCCGCGACGTTCACTGGCGCTGCCAACGGCGGCAACAACGACGATCAAAACCATGGCATAGCGCTGCACGATGCACATGGGGCACGGCTCAAGTCCGACCACATGTTGCAGATACATCCCAAAGACCAGCAAGCCCACGCAGAGCAGGCTCAACAGCAACAGCAGACGGCGTGGAAAACGATCCAGCCAGGCAATCACAGCTTTAAAAGTCATCAATATCCCTGTACAAACACCCTGTCATGATGGAGCGCAACAACCATCGTTTCACTATCGCACAAGCCCATCGCCCGCAATTGCCGGGCCATTGCATGGGCTTCTACAATGCCATTTGGCGACGCATTGTCATGCTGTTTGTCATTGTCGGCGGGAATTGGTTCCAGCCGCGAGCGTGAGCACATCGGGCTCATGCGGCGGCCTGCGGGTATCCCTCGGCAGTGATGTTTTCGGCCAGGAAGTCCAGGAAGCTGCGCACAGCGGGCACCAGGCCGCGGCGCGATGGAAATACGGCATGGAACACGCCAGGACGTGGCCCCCATCCAGCCAACACGGGCACCAGCAGGCGGTCCCGCAGTTCGTCCACGCACATGTAGTCCGGGACAATGGCGATACCGGTGCCGCGTAACACGGCGAAGCGCAAGGTCAAAAGATCGTCAGCCACGTAGCGCGGCTGATGGTTGAACGCATAAGTCGCTCCGGCGGGGCCCACCAGATCCCAGGTGGTGCGGCCATCCGCTGCTGACATGGCTATCGTGTCCAGTCGCTCGAGGTCTTGCGGCGTGACAGGTCGCCCTTGGCGCGCCAATTGGGCCGGACTGGCCACCAACAGCGTGCGCGTGGTGCCGAAGTTCTTGATGATCAGGCTGCCACTCTGGTCCAGCGTCGGGCGTACCCGCAATGCGACGTCAAAGCCCTCCTCCACCAGGTCCACCACGCGGTTGCTGACCCGCATGTCGATGCGGACATGCGGATGGCGCGCCAGGAACAGCGGCAGGATCGGCCCGATGGTGCTTTGCGCCAAAGTCACCGGACAAGCGACCCGGATCGTGCCACGCGGCTCGGTCTGCACCTGGGCGATCGCAGCCGCGGCCGCCTCGGCCTGCTCACGCATGGCCAGGCAATGGCGATGGTAGATCTGCCCGATCTCGGTCATAGACAGCTTGCGCGTGGTGCGCTGCAACAGTCGTACCCCGAGCCGGGTCTCCAGTTCGGCCACGCGCCGCGACAGTCGGGACTTCGGCACACCCAAGGCGCGCCCGGCGGCGGCAAAACCACCCCGCTCCACCACTTCGGCAAAGAACAGCATGTCATTTAGGTCCTGCATTCGAGTCTCCTATTGTTCCACTGGCAGGACAATCTAACGCAATAGCGACTCCTTATCAATATTTAGATTGGATTTTACAATACAAGCAAGCCAATCAAGCGAGCGACTGATGCAAACATCAGACGAGAGCTGGTCGAGATGGGCGCAACCTCGAAAGGACTTCATCGTGAAACTCTTGCATATTGACTCCAGCAGTCTGGGCGCGTCATCGGCCTCCAGGGCCCTGACGGCCGACACCGTGGCTCAGTGGCGCAACAGCCATCCCGAGACCCAGGTCGAGTATCTGGACCTGGCGCTGACGCCGCCCAGTCACCTCAACGCCGACTCCATCGGCTTTCGCCTGCCACCGCAGGCAACGCCCCTGTCCGACGTGCAGCGCAGCGAGAACGCCATTTCGGAATCACTAGTGAGCCAATTCCTTGCTGCCGACGTGGTGGTCATCGGCGCTCCGTTGTACAACTTCTCGGTACCGACCCAGCTCAAGGCATGGATCGACCGCATTGCCCAGGCCGGCCGCACCTTCACCTACACCGCGACCGGTCCCAAGGGCTTGGCCGGCGGCAAGACTGTGATCGTGGCACTGACCCGGGGTGGCATCTACTCCAGTTCCGACGCTGGACGGGCGATGGAACACCAGGAAAGCTACCTCCAGACGGTTCTGGGCTTTCTCGGCGTCACCGACGTACGCTTTGTCCGGGCCGAAGGCTTGGCCATGGGCGAAGAAGTCAGGACCAAGGCCTTGCAAGCCGTTGATCTGGAAATCCGGGCCGCAACGGCAGTCGCAGCCAACGAAGCCAGCGCAGCCCTGGCAGCCTGAGCGTTCAACCCAGGCTCGAACAGCAGGTTCAGATCGTGACGCCGCCGTCCACCACGATGCTCTGCCCGGTCATGAACGCAGAGGCCGGGGTCGCCAGAAAGACGGCGGCCCCGGCAATCTCGTCTGGCTCGCCGATGCGCCGCAATGGCGTGGTAGCGGTGCGCTGAGCCAGCATCTCGGGGTCTTCCCACAAGGCACGGGCAAAGTCAGTCCGCACCAGGCCGGGCGCGATGCAGTTGACGCGCACATTGTGCGGCCCGTATTCCACCGCCAGATTGCGAGCCAGTTGCAGGTCGGCCGCCTTGGAAATGCAGTAGGCCCCAAGCACGGACGATCCGCGCAGACCGCCGATCGACGACACGATGATGATCGAGCCCTCGCGCCGGGCCATCATCTGAGGCGCAACAAAACCGATCAACCAGTGGTTGGCCACAATGTTGTTGTCCAGAATCTTGCGGAATTGCTCGTCCTGGATGCCCGCCATCGGTCCGTAGTAGGGGTTGGATGCTGCATTGCAGACCAGCACGTCGATGCGACCCAACATGCGGGTGCTTTCATCGGCCAGCCGTTGCAGGTCTTCCTTGGATGAAATATTGGCCGGGATCACAATGGCGCTGCCGGCGCCGTGTCTGGCATTGATGACGTCCGCCACTTCAGCGCAGGCAGCAGCCTTGCGCGACGAGATCACGACCCGGGCGCCGTGTTCGGCCATGCGCTCGGCAATGGCACGGCCGATGCCGCGCGAAGACCCGGTGATGACTGCAACCTTGCCGGCCAATGAAAACAGTGACATGGTCTTGCTCCTCGTTGGTTGATGCCATGCTGGCGCCGGAACCATAGCAGATGCCGGCCGCACAACCTGGATGGTTGACTTCGACACCAAC
>JANMKM010000262.1:0-10462 GCA_031372035.1 Rhodoferax sp.
GCAGCACGTCACCGTGCCGGTCTCGGCTTTCGACGAAGACAAGTTCAGTTCCGGCCACGCTTTTGACGGCTCGTCGATCGCAGGCTGGAAGGGCATCGAAGCCTCCGACATGCTGCTCATGCCGGATCCCAACACCGCCAACATCGATCCGTTCTTCGAAGAAACCACGATGTTCCTGAGCTGCGACGTGGTCGAGCCCAGTGATGGCAAGGCCTATGACCGCGACCCGCGTTCCATCGCCAAGCGCGCCGAGGCCTACCTCAAGGCCTCCGGCATGGGCGACACCGCCTACTTCGGCCCCGAGCCTGAGTTCTTCATCTTTGATGACGTGCGTTGGGGCTCGGACATGTCGGGCTCGTTCGTCAAGATCGACGAATACGAAGCACCCTGGAACTCCGGCAAGAAGATCGAAGGCGGCAATCGCGGCCACCGGCCCACCGTAAAGGGCGGTTACTTCCCTGTCCCTCCGGTCGATAGCACGCAAGACCTGCGCTCGGAAATCTCGTTGATTCTGGAGTCGCTGGGCGTGCCGGTGGAGGTGTTCCACCACGAAGTGGGCGGCGCTGGCCAGAACGAGATCGGCACCAAGTTCAGCACCCTGGTGCAGCGCGCCGACTGGACCCAGATCCTCAAGTATGTGGTCTGGAACGTGTCCAATGCCTACGGCAAGACGGCAACCTTCATGCCCAAGCCGCTGGTGGGCGACAACGGCTCGGGCATGCACGTGCACCAGTCGGTCTGGAAGGATGGCAAGAACCTGTTTGCCGGCGACGGCTATGCCGGCCTGAGCGACTTTGCCCTGTACTACATCGGCGGCATCATCAAGCACGCACGCGCGCTCAACGCCATCACTAACCCCGGTACCAACAGCTACAAGCGTCTGGTCCCGGGCTACGAGGCACCGGTGAAGCTGGCTTACTCGGCGAAGAACCGCTCGGCTTCGATCCGCATCCCCTTTGTGGCGAACCCGAAGGGCAGGCGCGTGGAAGCCCGCTTCCCCGATCCGTTGTCCAACCCCTACCTGTGCTTCTCTGCGCTGTTGATGGCCGGTCTGGACGGCGTGGAAAACAAGATCCACCCGGGCGAAGCCGCATCCAAGGACTTGTACCATCTGCCGCCGGAGGAAGACGCGCTGGTGCCAACCGTGTGCCACAGCCTGGACCAGGCGCTGGACTATCTGGACAAGGGCCGCTCGTTCCTGACCAAGGGCGGCGTGTTCACCGACACCATGATCGATGCCTACATCGAACTGAAGATGGGCGAGGTCACGCGCATGCGCATGTCCACACATCCGATCGAGTTCGACATGTATTATTCGCTTTGAACGGTTGCAGTCTGTAGCAAATAAGAGGACGGCCTTGGCCGTCCTTTTTCGTTATGGATCAACCCTTTGCTTGGATATCCCAGCCATTTGCCGCATACTGTTCTGCTCGCTTCTGACATGGCGTTCTTCTTTTTCGCCGCGAGGATCTGTATGAGACATGCATTGCTGATTCCCCTGATGGCTGCCCTGTTCCCGGCAGCGGTGCTGGCGCAGGACCGCATCTACCGCTGTGGCAACGAGTACACCAATACCGTGCCCGACGCCCAGAAGGCGAACTGCAAGCTGCTTGAAGGCGGCAACGTCACGGTGGTGCAGGGCACCCGTCCGGCGGCCGCCGCGCCGTCGCGTCTGGTGGCCAACGCCGCGGCCGTCTCGCCACGGGCCCGGGTGGAGAACGCCGAACAGCAGTCGCGCGACGCCGATGCCCGTGCCATCCTGGAGGCGGAACTGCGCAAGGCCGAGGCGCGACAGTCGGAACTGGCGCGCGAATACAACAACGGTGAGCCCGAGAAACGGCCCGAGGACATGCGCAATCCGGTGCGCTACAACGACCGTGTGGCCGAACTGAAGGCCAGCATCAGCCGCAATGATGCCGACATCGCCGGCATCCGGCGTGAACTGGCCCGGGTCACCGGGCCCCGATGATCGGCTTGAGCAAAGCGCCCGCCCCAGGCAACTACACGACGGCCGAAGCCGCTGATCGTTCGGGGTCGCACGGCGCCCGTTTTTTGTCCTTTGACCTGCTGGCCACACTGGTGGCCGTGGTGCGCAGTGACGGCACCGTGCTGTTTGCCAATTCGGCGCTGGAAGATGCGCTGGGTACGTCCAGGCGCAGCATCGAGGGCTCGCACTTTCCGGACAGCTTCACCGAACCGCATGTGTTGAGCAACGCCCTGATGGGCGCGGGCGACAACGAGTTTGCAGCATTGCGCTACGACTCCTGGCTGGCGCGGCTGAACCACGATCCGGTGCCGGTGCATGTGATAGTGACCCAGACCGAGCAGCCGGGCGAGATCATCGTCGAGCTCTTGCCGCTGGAGCAGCAGGCGCGGCATGACCGCGAGGACCGGCTGGCGGACCAGGCCCAGGCCAACAAGGAATTGATCCGCAATCTGGCGCACGAAATCAAGAATCCGCTCGGTGGCATCCGCGGTGCGGCGCAACTGCTGGAGATGGAGATCGAGTCGCGCGAATTGACCGAGTACACCCAGGTCATCATCCATGAGGCCGACCGACTGCAGACCCTGGTGGACCGGTTGCTCGCGCCCGAGCGCCGGCCCCATTTGGTGGGCGACGTCAACATCCACGAGGTCTGCGAGCGCGTCCGCTCGTTGATCCTGGCGGAGTTTCCGCGCGGCCTGCGTGTGGTGCGCGACTACGACACCTCGATCCCCGAGTTCCGTGGCGACCGCGAGCAGCTGATCCAGACGGTGCTCAATATTGCCCACAACGCCTGCCAGGCATTGACCGAGCGCATGGCGGCGGGCGACGCGCGGCTGACATTTCGCACGCGCGTGGCGCGGCAGATCACCTTTGGCAAACAGCGCTACCGGTTGGCACTGGAATTGCATGTCATGGACAACGGGCCTGGCGTGCCAGACGCAATCAAGGACCGCATCTTTTACCCTCTGGTCTCAGGGAGAGAAGGCGGCACCGGGTTGGGCTTGACATTGGCGCAAACCTATGTCCAGCAACATCACGGATCGATTGAGTGTGACAGTGTCCCCGGACATACGGATTTCCTGATATTGATACCGCTGCCCTGAGCGTTTCAGGGCAGCCAGAACCGAGGTGACCAGCTGCATGAAGCCGATCTGGATCGTGGACGATGACCAGTCCATACGTTTCGTCCTGGAAAAGGCCTTGCTGCGCGAGAACCTCCCCACCCGCAGCTTCACCAATCCGCGCGATGTGCTGCTGGCACTCAACGCCGCCAATGAAGACGACGGCCCGCAGATCCTGGTCAGCGACATCCGCATGCCAGGTGGCTCGGGCCTGGATCTGCTGGAGAAGGTGAAGCAGAAGTATCCGGGCTTGCCGGTGATCATCATGACGGCCTTCTCCGACCTGGACAGCGCTGTCTCGGCCTTCCAGGGCGGCGCCTTCGAATACCTGCCCAAGCCCTTCGATCTGCCCAAGGCGGTGGAGCTGATCCGCCGCGCGGTGGAGGAAAGCCAGCGCGAGGAAGTGGCCGAGGAGCGCATGGCGGACGCACCCGAGATGCTGGGCCAGGCGCCGGCGATGCAGGACGTGTTCCGCGCCATCGGCCGCCTGAGCCAGAGCAATGTGACGGTGATGATCACCGGCGAGTCCGGCTCCGGCAAAGAGCTGGTGGCGCGGGCCCTGCACAAGCACTCGCCGCGGGCCAACGGACCGTTCGTGGCGATCAACACGGCGGCGATTCCGAAAGATCTGCTGGAGTCCGAACTGTTTGGGCATGAGCGCGGCGCCTTCACCGGCGCCCAGACCATGCGCCGCGGCCGCTTCGAGCAGGCCGATGGCGGCACCCTGTTTCTGGACGAGATCGGCGACATGCCGTTTGACCTGCAGACCCGCCTGCTGCGGGTGCTCAGCGATGGCAACTTCTACCGCGTGGGTGGGCATTCCGCCGTCAAGGCCAATGTGCGCGTGATAGCGGCCACCCACCAGAACCTGGAGCAGCGGGTGCGCGACGGTGCTTTCCGCGAGGACCTGTACCATCGCCTGAATGTGATCCGGTTGCGGCTGCCGGCGCTGCGCGAGCGGCGCGAGGACATCTCGGTACTGACCCGGCATTTCCTGCAGCAAAGCGCGCAGCAGCTCGGCGTGGAGCCCAAGCGCATCTCCGACACGGCGTTGGCCTGGCTGGCAGGCTTTGCGTTTCCCGGCAACGTGCGGCAGCTGGAAAACATCTGCCACTGGCTGACCGTAATGGCGCCCACCCAGATGATCGAGGCCAAGGACCTGCCGCCCGAGGTGGCGGTGCCGCAAGACGAGATTGCCGCCGGACTCAGGCCGGGCGCGCCGGTAGGTGCTGTCGTGGGCGCAGCGCTGGAAACCGGCGCGGGCCCCGCCAATGGCAGCCAGGCTGATAGTGCACCCGCGCTGCCGCCAGCGATGGCGATACCGGGCCAGGTGCTATGGGAGCCGGCGCTGGAGGCCGAGGCCCTGGCCCTGCTGGGCAGTGGCCGGCATGATGTCTGGGAAGAGCTGACGCGGCGCTTCGAGACCCGGCTGATCGTGGCGGCGCTGGCCAACACCAAAGGCCGGCGTATCGAGGCAGCTCAACGCCTGGGCATCGGCCGCAACACCATCACCCGCAAGATCCAGGAACTGGGCCTGGAGTAGTGCCGCCGCGTGGAGTGTGTCTCCTGCGCAAGCCGTCGCGCAGGGGGCGTGCACACTTTTGGTGCGTTGGCGAACCTTGGCGATCAGATGTCCGACCTTTACGCGGTGGTTCGCCTTACTTGCGCACAATCGCCAGCAGTTCGACCTCAAAGTGCAACGTGGCATTGGGCGGAATCACGCCGCCGGCGCCGCGTTCACCATAGGCAATGGCCGGCGGGCAGGTCAGGCGCGCCTTGCCACCGACCTTCATCTTGCCCACGCCCTCGGTCCAGCAGCGGATCACCTTGTTCAGCGGAAACTCGGTCGGTTCATTGCGCTTGTAGGAACTGTCAAATTCGCGGCCGTCGGGGAAGGTGCCGCGGTAGTGCACCTTGACAACGTCAGTGGCGAAGGGGCTAGGTCCGGTGCCGTCCTTGATGGTGCGCAATACCAGGCCGCTGGGTGAGACTACCGCACCTTTTTCCAGCGCAGCTGCGGCGGCGGCATCCGAGGTGGGGGCTGCAGGCGCTGGTTGGGCCAGCACCGGCTGCAGCAGTGACAGGGACAGGGCGCACAAGGCAAGGCGGGCAGGGGTTCGCAAGAGGCTCTCCTTCGGTATCTGGGAATGGACAGCCGCGATTATTGCCGCTACGCCGCCATGGACTTGCGCAACACCCCCTCAGGCCAGCGCGATGTCCACCACCACCGGTGCGTGGTCGCTCGGGCGCTCGTTGCGCCGCGGTGTCTTGTCGATGGTGCAGGCGCGCACCAGAGGCTTGAGCTCCGGGCTGACCAGGATGTGGTCGATACGCAGGCCCCGGTTGCGCCGGAAGCCCATTTCGCGGTAGTCCCACCACGAATAGCTCTTGGCCGGCTGTTCGAACAGCCGGTGGGCATCGCTCAGACCCAGCGCCACCAAGGCCCGCAGGTGGTAGCGTTCCTCTTCGGTGCAGTGGATCGTGTCCTTCAGGCCGACCGGGTCCCAGACATCGGCGTCGTCAAAGGTGATGTTGTAGTCGCCCATCAGCACCAGGCGCGAATGGCGCGTCAGCTCGTCACGCACCCAGCCGCGCAAGCCCTGCAGCCAGTTCATCTTGTATTCAAACTTGTCGCTTCCCGGCTCCTGGCCATTGGGGAAGTAGGCGCCGATCACACGCACGCCGTCCACAGTGGCACAGAGCACGCGCGCCATGTCGTCGGCAAAGCCCGGGATGTTGCGCACCGGCTCCTGCAGTGGCGTGCGGCTCAGCAGCGCCACGCCGTTGTAGGTCTTCTGGCCGAAACATTCCGACTGGTAGCCGGCGTCCAGCAAAGCCTGCCGGGGGAACTTGTCGTCCGTCATCTTCAGCTCCTGCAGAGTCAACACGTCCACAGGATTGGCGGCCAGCCAGTCCAGCACCTGCGGCAGGCGGATGGTGAGAGAGTTGACGTTCCAGGTGGCGAGTTTCATGATCCTTGGCTCTTTCCCTTGCTGGTATAAAATTTTATACGCAAGTGGCGCCGATGAAGGATCAAAAGGAGATCCGCTGAGTCGGATCTGCATATGACGATTTGCGGGCATTTCCAGACCAGCCGCGCCGGGATGCCGGCTTTCAACTGAGCAAGGTCCAAGCGGGCCCGGAATCTGAGGATTGGAGGCCGTTTGATGGCATGGGTGCAGGTACCCGGGAAATTCGAATCAGGGATGGCAGTGGAATTTTCCGGGTGATGTATGTTGTCAAGTTCGAGAAGGCCGTGTAAGTCTTGCACTGTTTCCAGAAGAAGACTCAAGGTACCAGCAAGCAGGACAAGGACATTGCCGAGGCACGATATCGCGCCGTGGTCAACCTGCGAAAGGGGAAGAAGTGATGGTCGATGCTGAAATCCGCCATGTGACGAAGGCGGGCGCAAATCTGTTCCGGGAACTCGGGTTCTCGGCTGAGGAGGCCAAGCGGCTGCAAGCCGCTTCGCGCAAGCACATCAACGACACGCGCAAGCTCAAGGAGCAGTTGATGTCGGAACTGGCGGTGTGGATTGAACAGCATCACCTCAAGCAGGCCGATGCGGCGGAAATCCTGATGGTGACGCGGCCGCGCGTGTCTGATGTGGTGAACAAGAAAACCGCGAAATTCACCATCGATGCTCTGGTGGAGATGCTCAGCAGGGTGGGAAAGCCGGTCAGGTTGGCAATAGGTTGATATCCTGCACCGTGGCTTGTCCCGGGATCAAGTGGGCGCAGAGCCTGGCAAAAAAAACTGCTGTAGCACCCGCCGCAGGTCGCCCAGGTTGAAGGGTTTGGTCACATAGGCACTGGCGCCCAGGCGCGATGCCTCGTCTATGCGCTCGGGCTCGACGCTGGCCGAGATGAACACAAATGGGATGTTGCGAAGTGCCGCATCCGCCTGCAGCGCCGCCAGCAACTGGAAGCCGTTCATGCGCGGCATCAACACGTGGCAGAACACCAGGTTGGGCAGCTGGGCCCGAATGTTCGATCGCGGCCCGGTATCGCTCCTCCGGGCGGTGCAGTGCCGACAGCGTGGCAAGGCCTTCGGTCACATCGCAAAAGAAGGCCAGAGTGGCATTGCCGCCCTCCCAGGCCACCGGCATGGGCCGGACGTCGAGCCAGCGCACCACGCCGTCCTGGCCCATGAGGCGCAGCTCGCAATGCTGGCCCTTGAACTCGCCGTGCCGCAGCCGCTCGCGAAAGCTAGCACGGAGGGGCGGTCGTCCGCGTGGATCCACTGCACCGGGTCGGTGCCCAGCAACTTGTCGTCGGGGCTGAGCAGGATCTCGCTGGCCTGGTGGTTGGCAAACACGATCAGGTTGTTCTGCAGCAAGAACATGCCCTCGCCCAGGTTCTCCACCACCGAGCGGTAACGCTCCTCGGCGTTGCGCAGCGACTCTTCGATCTGTATGTCGCTCCCGCGCTCGCCCATTGCATGTGGCTCGCTGCCCTCCGGGAGGGCATTCGCGCCTTGAGGCGGCCCGGCGGCGCTCACAGTTGGCTGATTCGCCACGGGGCAATCCTAAATATGAAGCACCGCGAGTACGCCCACGACCGCGCCAACCGCTGCCACGACAAACATGGCGTACTCCAGCCATTTCTTGCGGGTCAGCAGCGCAATGGCTGCCAGGGCGATGGCCACCTGCAGCACGGTGGTGGCCTGGGCCCAGCGGTGGTGCTGGTGCATCTGCGCATCGCTTTGCTTGTCCCAGGTGGTGGCTTCGGCCTCCAGCTTGGTGGCCGCCGCGTTGATCTCGCCCTTTTCCTTCTCGTAGCGCTCCACCTTGGCCTGGTAGCCGGCCTTCTTGTCCTCTGGCGCCAGGTCTCGTGCCAACTCGGCCAGCGACTGTTTTGTGCTCTTGGCCTGGAAGTAGTTCCACTGGTTCGAGGCCTCGGTTTTCTTGATGGCGGCGTTGTTCTTGTACAGCCCGGCGTTGGCCTGGGTGGCGCCGCCCATGTAACTGAAGATCGCGCCGACGGTGGCGACGATGGCGGTGAACATGGCAATCTGGTTGATCATTCCGCCTGCGGCGTGACCGCCCTGCGCCGCATGTTCCAGTTCGTGGTCGTGCGGTCCGTGCACGTGAAAGCCGGCTCCTGACATGGGTGACTCCTTAGTTGATGTGGTGGTAAGTGACAAAGCTGAGACGCAGACCAGTGCTTGAGACCAGGTCCTGGCGCGTGCTTTGACGCCATTCAGGGCCGAATTGTGGGGCATAGGCGTCACCCTCGAAGCTTGCGTCGATCTCAGTGACAACCGCGTGGTCCGCCAGCGGCAGGGCCTGGGCATAGATTTCTGCGCCGCCGATGATCCACGCCTCCTGCTCGGCGCCGCACAGTGCCAGCGCTTCGGCCAGACCGCGCGCGGCCTGCGCGCCCGCGGCCTGCCACTGCGGCTGGCGTGTGATGACGATGTTGCGGCGGCCCGGCAGAGGCCGGAATTTGGGCGGCAGCGAGTCCCAGGTCTTGCGGCCCATGATGACCGCATGGCCTTTGGTGGTGCGGACAAAGTGCGCCATGTCCTCTGGCAAACGCCAGGGCAGCTTGCCATCTTTGCCGATGACGCCATTGGCAGCGCGTGCCAGGATCATGTTGAGCTTCATGGTGTGACCCTTGCGCGTGGCGGCAGCAGTACCGCTGCGATGGCGCCGATGACGAACAGGATGGCAGCATAGTCCTGCCAGTGCGGCCATTCGCCGACAATGAAGGTGGCGCTCAGCGTGCCAACAATGGGCACCGCCATCACGCTCATGGCGCTGGTGCTCGGCGGCAGATCCCGCGCCATGCCGAACCAGATGACCTGGGCCGCGCCGTAGTTGATCAGCGCCGCGTAGGCCAGACTGGCCCACATGGCGCCGGAGAACTGCCACACCGGCCAGGGCTCTGCCAGCAGTGCCACGGCCCACAGGCCGACGCTGGAGACGATCATCATCCACACTGTCAGCGCTTCCATCGGCAACGTGATTTTGGAGCGGCGCATCATCAGTGTGCCGATGGCCCAGAGCACCGCGCCCAGCTCCATCCAGGCAACGCCCACCGGACGGCCGCTGATGGCCGCCACCTCATGCCAGACCAGCAACCCGATGGCAACGGCCACCGACACCACGGCAAAGGCCACGCGCCGTGTCAGCCGCTCACCCAGGAACAGCACGCTGATCAGCACCGTCCAGATCGGCATGGTGAAGCCCAGGATGGCGGCCCGGCCCGATGCCAGTTCGCGCACGCCCAGCACTGTCACCATGTGCCAGCCCAGCATGTTGGGTGCCGCCAGGCTGAAGATGGAACGCCACTCGGCACCGCGTGGCGCCAGCCGCACGCCGCGCCTGCGGTAGAACAGGTACAGGCAGATGGCGCCGGCGCTCATGGTGGCGGCGCGGAAGTACAGGGGGCTGAGTTCGCGCAGCGAGAACTTCATCATCGGCCAGTTGACGCCCCACATCAGCGTCAGGGCGACCAGGGCCAGGGTCTGGCGGCGGTTGATCATCGGGCCCGAAGTGTTGGGGACAGAGCAAACGCACTACGTGTCGTTTGGTCTGTCCCACAAGGCGCAGCCGACATCCGGGTTCGTGTTGGGGACAGAGCAAAGTTCATTCGCTTCGCTCGTGTAACTTTGGTCTGTCCCACAAAGTATTCATATCGCCACCGGCGCCTTGATTGCCGGGTGGCACTGGTAGTCCAGCACTTCGAAGTCCTCGTACTGGTAGTCGAAGATGCTCTCGGGCTTGCGCCGGATGTTCAGTGTCGGGTAGGGGTAGGGCGTGCGGCTCAGTTGCAGCGCCACCTGTTCGCCGTGGTTGCTGTAGATGTGGCAGTCGCCACCGGTCCAGATGAAGTCGCCCACGGCCAGGTCGCACTGCTGCGCCAGCATGTGGGTCAGCAGCGCATAGCTGGCAATGTTGAAAGGCACGCCCAGAAAGATGTCGGCACTGCGCTGGTACAGCTGGCAGCTCAGGCGCGCAGGCGTTGCATCCGTCGCCGGCGCCACGTAGAACTGGAAGAACGCATGGCAGGGCATCAACGCCATCTTGCCCAGCTCGGCCACGTTCCAGGCGCTGACGATGATGCGGCGCGAATCGGGGTTGCTCTTGAGGGTCTTCACCACCTCGGCGATCTGGTCGATGTGGCCGCCGCCGGGCGTGGGCCAACTGCGCCATTGCACGCCATACACCGGCCCCAGGTCGCCATCGGGTTTGGCCCATTCGTCCCAGATGCTGACGCCCCGGTCTTTGAGCCACTGGTTGTTGGAGGAACCGGTGAGGAACCACAGCAGCTCCAGGATGATGGACTTGAGGTGCACCTTCTTGGTTGTCACCAGCGGAAAGCCCTCCGCCAGGTCAAAGCGCATCTGG
>JANMKM010000278.1:0-2672 GCA_031372035.1 Rhodoferax sp.
CTCCAGCAGGTCCTCCAGCATCTCGAAACGCTCCTGCCAGTCCACATGCTGCAGGCGGGCGAAATAGTCGCACGCGGGGCAGATCCCGGCATCAGTAAATCGGGTGTTTGGTCGAGTATCGGGTTGCAGGCACAACTGGCAATATTTCATGGCATTGACGCTGCAACCTGACTCAGATGGAACAGGCCCCGATGCGGCAGACGGCAAGGCGGAGCCCACGGCGGAATTGTACAGATCACGCTGCGACCCGCTGCCAGCGCGATCACCATGGCGGCGGTTTCGCAGCCGGCGACCCAGTGCGCGCGCCCGATGGCTGCCGCCAGGCTGGTTGAGTCGTCCAGTGCGAACCGGGCACCGTGGCGCGCGAGCCACGCGTCGTACTTGCCTTTCTCCTCTGACGGATGGAGACGCAGTCGTACCGGTGCACTGCTGGGAACGCCGGCACGCCCAAGATTCTGTGCGAAGTAGTCGAGTGCCTGAAACTCGCCGTCTTCGGTTCGACCCCATTGACTGCGTACCGGTTCGAGCAGGTACAGGCAGCACGGCGCTCCCGCTTTCGGTCCGATCTCGCGCAGCGTCTGTTCCAGGTACAGATTGGGCTGTACCCGAATCTCTGCCCCTGGGAAAGTGCAAGCAGCTTTGTCCCTGGCATAGCTATCCGTGACCCAGAATTCATCGGGCAAGACACACACATTGTTTCGCTCGAAGCGGTCGGGATAGTTAACCCAGTGATCGATGACGGCTACCGAGTGCAGGCCCGCCGCGCGGGCTGCGGTGCGAGCGTCGTGTTCCAGGTCGGACCAGCCGGTGCCACTGAGCAGCATATGTGCACCAGCGAGCGCCTCGTCCATGCCCTGGTAGAGCCTGCCGGTCAAGCCTGTCTGCTGGTAGAGGCTGCGTGCTGGTCCAGCCAGGACCAGTCTGCAATCTGCGGGCATGCTTGCCTTGAGCCAGGCGAGGATCAGGTTGGCGGCCCCGGCGTCGTGGCATACCACCGCCGTTGAGGCGGGTAGTTCGGGTGTCGCGAATTTGGCGCAATACACGATGTCCTGGGCTCTGCCGTCGGCAATTTCCTGCTGCTTCCGGATGCCTTCTACATGCATTCCGCAGCGCTCCATGATGTGCAGCATGGACGCGTTGCAAGCCAGAGTGCCAGCCGTGAGCTTGCGCACACCTTTGAGCTGCAACAGCCATGCGGCGAGCGTGTTCCAGGCATCCTGTCCCAGGCCCTGGCCCCAGCAGGAGCGGTCGCCGATCATGATGCCGACGTCAGCTGTGCCATGTTGCGGCGCAAGGTATGCCGTCATGGTGCCGACGGATCGGCCCGTGTCGGCCATCCGCACACTGAAAAACAGGTTCGGACTGTTGTCGAAGGTCGCCAGATAGCGTTCGCAACTCTCCCGATCATGCGGCCGGAAGCGCTGGTTGCTGAATCGGACGACCTGCGGGTCATTGAGCCACGCAATGTAGTCGTCTGTGAGGTCGCTATCGAGGAACCTGCGGAGCTCTACACGGCTTCCGCGCAAGATCAAAGGCGGCTTCGGTGGGTTCACCAGTCTCAGGTCCTCAAATCGTCCATGTGGCCCCACACCTTGTGGAAAGCTTCAAGTACCAAGTCCACGTCGGCAGGCGGGTATTCGTGCATGCACAGCGCAATGCCAAGAAAAGAGCTTGCGTGCAGATGCTCGGCGACCGGACAGATCCCTCTTGCGTAGGTCATTTCACTGGACGCATGGTGGGCGTTCCATGGATAACCATGGGTCCCATACGCAATCTTGCGCTGAAACAGTGGAAGCAGATGGACATTCTGATAGCCAGCCATCAAGCCCGGCACGCCCTCCGCGCGCAGTGCCTGCACAATCCGTTCCCGGGGGACGCTCAATGCTTCGACGTCAAGCACCATGCCGTAAACGTAGTACACGTGCGAGTTGCCGGTGGCGACGATGGGTGTGCGCAGCCCGGGCAGCGCAGCCAGTCCGCGGCTCAGTCGGGCTGCAATCTGGACCCGGCTCTCGACGCGGGCTGCAAGCTTCGCTAGTTGCAGCGACGCGATGGCCGCTTCAATTTCTCCCATGCGGAAATTGAAGCCCAGCATCCCGGCAAGATCGGCCGGTATGCCATCGTCAATCACGGCTTCAGCGTGGTTACGGATCAGGCGCAGGCGCATAGCGAGCCGATCGTCGTTGGTGACCAGGACGCCACCCTCGCCACAATGGATGTGCTTGTGGTAGTTCAGACTGTAGCCGCCGATATCGGCTTGCAGGCTCGCGAACTGCGTACCGATGCGCGCTCCCGGCGACTGCGCGGTGTCGCTCAGCAACTTGAGCCGATGCCTGTCAGCGATCCTTCGCAAAGCTGGCATGTCAGCCGATTGCCCGAAGATATCAACTGCCAGAATGGCCCGGGTCCTCGGTGTCACCAGTGCCTGGACGCTGTTCGGGTCGATGTTGAACGTCAGCGGATCGATGTCGGCGAACACCGGAATGGCATTGCAATGAAGGATGGCTGTTGCTGTGGCGGCCATGGTCCATGGTGTGGTGATCACTTCATCGCCGGGCTCCAATCCGAGAGCTGCCACTGCCGCGATCAGACCCGAGGTCCAGGAATTGACCGCCACAGCATGTTTGACACCAAAGTAGGTGGCAGCCTGAGTCTCGAAACTGCGGACGTGC
>JANMKM010000282.1:0-2173 GCA_031372035.1 Rhodoferax sp.
CTCCAGCAGGCGCAGCTGCTCGGGCTCCAGCCCCAGGCTGTGGCGTTGCCGGTACAGGCCGTCGACGCGGGCAAACAGCCCGGCATGCAGGTAGATGCTGCTCTCGTGCGTCGCCAGCCGCGGCGCCATCTCGCGCTGCACCGCCTGCAGCGCCGGGCTGGTCTCGCTCACTGCCAGGTTGCTGTACAACAGCTCGATGCGCACCATCAGCCGGCCGCTGGCATCCAGTGCCTCCAGCGTATTGGCGAAGTTCGGCGCCACGGGGTTGGCCGCAATGGCGTCGATCTCCGCCAGGTGCGCCGGCAGCGCCACGTCAAAGGCCGGCACAAAATGCTCGGGCAAAACCCGGTCAAACGGCGGCAGGCCAAAGGGTGCCGTCCAGTCCTGCAGCAGGGGGTTGTGGGTCAGGGTGGTGAGCAGATCGTCGTGGCTCATGGACAGTCTCCCCCTCGATCGGTGATGGACCGATTCTATGGATCAATGGCAATTTGATGAAAAACCCGGCCCGAAGGGCGTACGGATCCGCCGCGGGGCGCTGATCTTTTGGTAGCGCCCCCAGCTCCCCGGTTATAGCTGCTTGATCTCGACTTTGCGGAATTTGATGACACCACGGCCCCACTGCAGCGCGAACGGCCCGCTGGCGAGCTTGCTGTCCTCCACATCGACCGTCTTGACGCCATTGAGCACCAGGATCAGGCGCTTGCCCTGGGCTGTGATCTCGTAGGTGTTCCACTTGCCACCAGCCTTGGGCATGGGTGACACCTTGGCCACCTTGACGATCGCGCCCGTCCCATAGGTCGGGTCCGGCCGCTGGTCAAAAATGTTGGCTTCGTAGCAGTTCTCGTCCGTGATCGTGCCGGGGTTCTGGCACCGAATGAAGATTCCGCTGTTGGCGTCATCACTGGCCCAGAACTCGGCCCGGATGATGAAGTCCTTGTACGAATTCTTGGTCACCAGGTAGGCGGGGTCCTTGCCACCCGCGCTGGCCTGGATCGCACCGTCGCTGGCGCTCCAGTTGGCATCGCCGACACGGGTGAAGTTGTCCAGACCGCTGGCACCATCGACCAGCGTGGTCCAACCGCTGCCACCACCCGTGGCGCAGCCCCCGAGAGCCAGGGCTGCAAGCAGTGCGGATACTGTTGATTTCATGGGGTGTCTCCTTGGAACGAAATGTGCGGACTCGCCGCGGGATGAGGGAATCGTTGGCCTGAACAGCACGTGGGTCATGGCGGGCAGATGTAGCTACCGCCGCTGGGGCTCCTGAAACAGCCGACCGATTCCGGCAGCAACCACTTGGGCAGCCACAGAACAACGTCCGGGAACAGGACAACGAAGGCGATGGTCAAAAGGAACACCGCATACAACGGCAGCGAACGTACCACCGCCTTGCCGAAGCCGACACCGACGTATTTGGATGCCACCAGCAAGGACAGGCCGTAGGGTGGCGTTATCAGGCCGAACACCAGCGTGGTGATGATCACCACACCCATGTGCAGCGGGTTGATGTTGCCGATCTCGGTCAGCTTGTTGATGATCGGCATGAAGATGATGATGGCTGGCACGGCGTCAATGAAGTCGCCGACGATCACGAACAGAACCACCAGCAGGAACATGATGGTCGCGCCGTCGGTGCCGGCAATGCCGGTGATGTAGGTCGCCACGATGTCCGGCCCGCGCAGGTAGGCCACCATCCAGCCGAAGGCCGAGGCCCCGGCAACGGCACCCAGGGGCAGCGAATACAGCAGGCCTGCATACATGAAGTCGCGCGGCAGCTCGTACACGTGGCGCGGCCGGAACACCGGTATCAACACCAGCAGGATGTAGGCGGCGGCAATCATGCCGGCCTCGGTGGGCGTGAACCAGCCGCTGAGAATGCCGCCCATGATGATCACCGGTATCACCAGCGGCAGCGCGGATGCCTTGGCAGCGCCCAACACCTCGCCGATGGGTGCACGCTGCTTCTTGATGCCCACCGGCCCCCAGAAATAGCTGTAGACCATCAGGCCCAGGCCGATCAAAACACCCGGCACCACGCCCGCCAGGAACAGGCCGCCGATCGACACATTGCCGGTGGCGCCGTAGACGATTGCCTTGATGCTGGTCGGGTTCAGGTTTGTCTTGGTCGAGGGCTAGGCTATCAGCGCCTCGGTGAAGGCTCGGTGGTAGACCTATT
>JANMKM010000309.1:0-4280 GCA_031372035.1 Rhodoferax sp.
GGGGGAGAGGGTTGGGGTGAGGGGGTGAGCACTTGGCTGCAGCTGCCCTACTACTACAAAATAAGTAGTTGTCCGTGCTGTATCCATGAGCCTTCCGGCCACTTTTGCAACAAGTGAAAAGTCGCGAAAACCGGACCGCTCGATGCTTGATGGAACGTGTGAGCATATATACATGTCGAATTGAATTCAACAAATCGACAGTTAAATGCGGCCGATTGCGCTGTTGTAGTGTGTCAATGGCTCGCCACCCGATACTGCACGGCATGCGGGAGTTCAACCCGCGCGCGCCAACCACATTTGCTGCGATCACACGTCGACGTAACATGCCATCGACATGCTGGGGCCATGCCGGCTAGTACATGAGGAAACAGGCGATGCGGATCTTGAAGCGGGTGTTGTTGGCCTTGCTGCTGCTGGTCGCTCTGGCCGTCGCGGCTCTGATGTGGATGTTGCAGCATCCACCGTCGATGCAGCCATATGCCGGTCTGGTGTGGGACAGCAAGCCAGCGGCCACGCCCTTGCGCGTGACTTTCTTGGGTGTGGCGACGCTGCTGTTTGATGATGGTGAAACGGCCATCCTGACCGACGGCTTCTTCTCCCGGCCAGATCGGATGCAGAGTCTGCTGGTCAAGGTGGAGCCGGATATGGATGCCATTGGCCGCGGCCTGCAGCGTGCCGGCATGGCGTTGCAGGGCCAGGCTACGGCACCGGGACGCCCCGGCCGCGTGGCGGCGGTGATCACCATGCACAGCCACTATGACCACGCCATGGACGCCCCCGAAGTGGCACGGCGCACCGGGGCGCTGCTGCTGGGCTCCAGCTCCACCGCTAATGTAGGCCGTGGCTGGGGCCTGCCGGAGTCGCAGATCCGTGTCGCTACGCTCGGTCAGCCGATGCAGTTCGGCCGCTTCACCGTCACCCTGTATCCGGGCCAGCATGCGCCCACGGGCTTCACTGGCGGCGAGATCAGCGAGCCGCTGAAACCGCCGGTGCGGGCCTCTGCCTACAAGGAAGGGCAGAGCTACACCATGCTGCTGCAGCACGATAGCCGCAGCCTGCTGGTCACCGGCAGCGCCGGCTTTGTGCCTGGAGCGCTGCGTGGTGTGCATGCCGACGTGGTGCTGATGGGCATCGGCGCCCTGGGTGCACGCCCCGACGCCTACCGCGCCGACTATTGGCGTGAAGTGGTGGCAACCGTGGGCGCCAAGCGGGTGATCCCGATCCACTGGGACGACTTCTGGCTGCCCTCCGACCAACCGATGCAGCCGATCCCCGCGCCGCTGGACAACTTCGATGTCTCGATGCAGTTTCTGCAGCAACGCGCTGCTGCCGACAAGGTGGACCTGCGGCTGCCGCTGCAGTGGCGGGCGATGGACGTGTTTGGCGGGTTGTGAGCAGGAGAAGGCGGACGAAGGGCAACTATTCAAGTACCAGCACCAAGCGCTTGCCTAGGGCTGCCGCCGCCCGGTCCAGGGTTTTCAACGATGGCCAGTGCGTCGGGTCTTCAAGCCGCTTGGCGGCAGGCCAGGAGGTCTCCAGCGCACGTGCCAGTTCGGACAGGCTGCGCTCACCGCGGGCCAGACGCAGCAGCATGGCTGCCTGGGTCTTGGCATCCGGCGCGACGTAGTGTGCTCCTTTGACCTTCGGGCTCGGGGCCGGAACATCCTTTGCTTCATCCAGGCGCCACGCCAGCATGGCTGACAGGACTTCGCTGGCGTTGAAAAGAGCCTCTTCCTTCGTTTGACCTTCGGTGAATGTGTCCGGCAAATCAACGAACTGAACCAGAAAGCTCCCGTCGCCTTGTGATTCAACGGTAGCAGGGTAACGAATTTCCATGGTGTGACCTCATTTCAGCTTGACGCCCGACTGCCTTTGGATGGCAGCGAGCAGACCGGCTCCAATATCGCGCGAGCCATGAACCGGGACCGGAACCGCCTGACCGCTCTTGCTCATGATGTGATGGCTGCCGTGACTCCGGTCGAGCTTCCAGCCTGCTGCCTTGAGTCTTGCGATGACTTCCTTGCCCGTCATGGTGTCGATGATAGATCAAAAACGATCTATCTGCGAACGATGCAAATGCCAATCTCGGCGGTGGCCTATCGTGCCCTCAGCGCGCCGCTTCTTCCAACCCCACCAGCCCCACCTTCTGCAGCCCCTGCCCCTGCGCGGCGCTGAGCACGGCGGCGACGCTGTCGTAGGAGGCGGTGGCTGCAGCGCGGATGTGGATCTCCGGCGGCGTGGCCAGTTGCGCGGCGGCGCGCAGCCGTTCATCCAATACCGCGCGGTCGGCCAGCGGCGTGCCGTCCCACAGCACGTGGTTGTCGGCCGTGACTTCCAATTTGACGAAAAAGGGCTCTGGCGTGTTGGCCGGTGGCGGGCCGTTGGGCATTTCCACATTGACCGAGTGCAGTTGGATCGGGATGGTGATGATCAGCATTACCAGCAGCACCAGCAGCACGTCGATCAGCGGCGTGGTGTTGATGCTGGTCGTGACCTCGGCCTCTTCGGCGTCGGCCAATGCGTCAAAGTCGATCGCCATGTCAGCTCGTCGGCTCGGTGATGAAGCCGATGCGGGTCACGCCGGCTATCTGGCAGGCGCGCACCACCCGTGCCACGGCGGCGTAATGGGCGCCGGCGTCACCGCGGATGTGCACCTCGGCCGGCACGCCGTCGCGCGCGGCCCGCGCCAGCCGCTCGCGCAGCGCCAGCATCACGCCTTCGGGCACGGCGCTGTTGCCGAGCTTGGCGTCGTGCCAGTAGGTGTCGCCCTGGGCGTCGACCGAGATCACCACCACGCCGGCGTGGCCCGGCCGCAGCACATTGCTTTCCCTGGGCAGGCGCACCGCCACGGTGGCGTTGACCACGGGGATGGTGATCAGGAAGATGATCAGCAGCACCAGCATCACGTCCACCAGCGGTGTGGTGTTGATCTCGGCCAGCATGCCGTCCTCCGGCCCGTCGTCGGCCAATGCAGAGTGGGAGGCAAAGTTGATGGCCATGGGCGTTCAGGCCGCCTTGTTGCCGTGGCCGGCAGCGCGCTTCGCCTTGTCCACTTCCACCAGCAGCAGCGTGTGCAGGTCCGAGCTGAAGCCCTTCATGGTGTGCAGCGTCAGCCGGTTGCGCCGCACCAGCCAGTTGTAGCCCAGCACGGCCGGCACGGCCACCGCCAGGCCCAGCGCGGTCATGATCAGCGCCTCGCCCACCGGGCCGGCCACGCGGTCGATCGAGGCCTGGCCCGAGATGCCGATGGTGACCAGGGCGTTGTAGATGCCCCAGACCGTGCCGAACAGGCCGACAAAGGGCGCGGTGGAACCCACCGTGGCCAGTGCCGCCAGGCCGGACTGCATGCGCATCTGTACCGTGCCCACGCTGCGCACGATGTCCTGCGACAGCCAGCTGTTCATGTCCACCTGCAGCGCCACGCTCTCATGCCTTTGCAGCGCTTCGAGCGCGGTGTCGACGATGAAGCGGAACATGCTGTCCTTGGGCAACTCATCCGCCCGTTTGCGCAACGTGCCGGCGCCAGCGAAGGCGATGCGCGCGGCGTAGGCCTGGCGGTTCAGTCGGCGCTGCTCGATCAGCTTGGCCAGTATCACGTACCAGCTGCCCAGCGACATGATGGCCAGCGCCAGCAGCGTGGCCCGGGCCACCAGGTCACCCTCCTGCCACACGGCGCGCAGGCCATAGGGGTTGGCGCTGACGCCGCTGACCGGCGTGCTGATGGCCGCAACCGCAGAGCCGGTGCCGATGGACGAGGCGGTTGCCGCAGGCTGGCTCACCGCTGCCGGCGCGCTGGCCTGGGCCAGGGCCCCGGTTACGCCAGTGGCGAGTGCCAGCGCCAGCAGTGCGGCGCCGCCAAAGCGCCAGGAAGGGCCCGGCCGTCGGTGGACAGCAGCGTCGGGGGAGGTCTGTTGCATGGTGGTTCCAATCGTCATTTGCATTTTCCGGTGGCGGCGTTGCCGACAATGATGGGCAGGGCCAGCAGTCCGCCCACCGGCTCCTTGCCGGTCTGCGGGTTCAGGCAGTCTGGCGTGGCGGCGTCTTCCATGCCACCGGCCAGCTTGTCGCGTTTCTTGCCCAGACCGAGCCGCTCGTTGGCCAGTTCGGCCAGGGTCTTCTGCTGCGGCGGCAGTCGGATGCTGGGATAGATCAGCGGCGCCGGCCGCGGACCGGCGGCACCACCGGGTGCGGCGGCGGCACCCGTGCCCGCGGGTGCGCCGCCCGCTGCAGCCGGTGCACCGCCCGCCGGCGCACCACCGGCCGGTCCGCCCGGGCTGCCG
>JANMKM010000107.1:0-4556 GCA_031372035.1 Rhodoferax sp.
CGTGGAAGAGATGGTCAACATGATTTCTGCCTCCCGCTCCTACCAGAACAATGTCGAGGTGATGAACACGGCCAAGACGCTGCTGCTCAAGACCTTGCAGATGGGTCAGTAAGCCCGAAAGCAGCGCCCCATGATCAGCAATACCAGCTCCATTGCCAACACCGCAGCCGCCACGTCAAGTGGCAGCCTTGCCAACGCCGGTACCGATCCGGCCGCGGCGCAGGACCGGTTTCTGAAGCTGCTGGTAGCGCAGTTGAACAACCAGGATCCGATGAACCCCATGGACAACGCGCAGATGACCAGCCAGATGGCGCAGATCAATACGGTGACTGGCATTCAGCAACTCAACCAGACGCTCAAGAGCATGTCAGAACAGTTTGCGGCCGTCCAGGTCTTGCAAGGCGCTGCCATGGTCGGTCGCGACGTGCTGATCGACAGCGCTGTCCTGACCCCCAGCAACGGGGTGGCCAGGGGAGCGGTCGACCTGGCAGACGCCGCCGACAACGTCAAGATTGAGGTCCTGACGCCAGGTGGTCAACTCATGGACACGCTGAGCCTGGGCGCCCTCGAGGCGGGTCGGCACACCTTCGACTGGAACGCGGCCTCCTATCAGGGCGCAGGCAATCCCAGCTTCCGGGTCATTGCGACGCGCGCGGGCCAGACCGTCAATACAACCGCGCTGGCGCTCGACCGGGTGGTCTCGGTCGGCAGCGATAACGGTGCCATGTCATTGCAACTCCAGGGCCGGGCAGCCGTGGCTTACAGCGCCGTCAAGGCCATTCTGTAGCGGCCACGGGACCTCCTTTCAATACACATCAACCACCACAGGATCGCACCATGTCATTTCAAACTGGTCTCTCCGGGCTCAGCGCAGCCAGCCGCAGTCTGGACGTCATTGGCAACAACATCGCCAACGCCAATACCACCGGCATGAAGACCGGCCGTGCCGAGTTTGCAGATCTGGTGGCCTCGTCCCTGGGCGTCGGCGGCGGCGGCTCGCCCCCGGGCATCGGAGTCGAAGTCGCCACGGTCAGTCAGCAGTTCACGCAGGGCAACATCAGCATCACCGGCAACGACCTGGATGTCGCCATCAATGGCAGCGGCTTCTTCCAGCTCAGCATGCTCGACGGCTCCACGGCCTACACCCGCGACGGCGAGTTCAAGCTGGACCGGCTTGGCAACATCGTCACCAATGGCGGTGCCAAAGTCATGGGCTATCCAACCGACAAGACCGGAGCGGTCAGCAGCACCACACCGTCAGCGTTGCAATTGCCGACAACCGCGCCCATCGGAGCAAACCAGACCACCACCATCACGGCTGAATTCAACCTGGACGCCAGGGCGCCGGTCGCCGCGACCGTGGTGCCGCCGACACCCCGGACCACCTACGCGACTTCGCTGACAGCCTACGATTCACAGGGCGTGCCCTTGCCGGTGAGCCTTTACTTCACCAGGGTGGCATCCACAACCACAGACAACTGGGACGTATACAACGTTGCCAGCGGCGGCACCCCGGTGGGGCAACTGAACTTCAACGCTGCCGGCAAGCTGGTGGGCAACACCATCAGTTCGCTCACCCTCACACCTGCCGCCCCCACCATCCTGGCGCCGTTCAGCGTCACGGTGGACGTGAGCGATGCGACCCAGTTTGGTGCCGGCTTCGGCGTATCCAACCTGACCCAGGATGGCTATGCGCCGGGCGAGTTGACGGGCCTGAAGATCGGCGAAAACGGCATCATCACGGCACGCTATTCCAATGGCCAGACCCAGGCGGCGGGACAAGTGGCGCTGGCCGATTTCCGGAATGTGCAGGGCCTGTCGCAGCTCGGAGGCGGCAATTGGGTGGAAACCTTTGCTTCCGGGCAGCCGGTACTGGGTTCACCTGCGCAAGGCAAATTCGGCGCCCTGCGGGCGGGTGCGCTGGAGGAGTCCAACGTCGACCTGACGCAGGAACTGGTCAACATGATGACCGCACAACGCGCCTACCAAGCCAACGCCCAGACCATCAAGACCCAGGACCAGGTGCTGTCCACCCTGGTCAACCTGCGCTGATCGCGTTCGGACATCAGCACCTCCACCCTGAACCAGCAGCACCATGGATCGCCTCGTCTATACCTCGATGACCGGTGCCAACGCCGCCGACCAGCGCCAGGCGGTGCTTGCGAACAATTTGGCCAATGCCTCGACCAACGGCTTCCGGGCACAGCTGTCCACCTACCGTGCGGTGCCGCTGCAGGGCGAAGGCGCCAGCACCCGGGTATTCGCCATGGAGGCCACCTCCGGCTACCTGGACACGCCCGGCCAGGTGCAGCGCACCGAGCGCGGCATGGATGCGATGGCCCAGGACAAGGCCTGGTTCACGGTGCAAGGCCTGGACGGTACGGAGGCCTATACCCGCAATGGCGCGTTCGAGGTTTCGGCTGACGGCACCCTGCTGACGGCCAATGGCCTGACCGTACTGTCCGATGGCGGCGGTCCGATGACCGTGCCTGCTGGCGCCCAGGTCTCGCTCGGCCTGGATGGCACCATCACGGCGAAGGTACCGGGACAACCCAGCAACGCCGTGGGCCGCTTGAAGATGGTGACGCCGACCGCAGATGACCCCCTCAAACGCGGGCTCGACGGACTGTTCCGCAGTCTTTCGGGTGATCCCCTGGCCAGCGATCCCAACGCCCGGTTGCAGACCGGCGTGCTGGAAGGATCGAACGTCAATGCCATCGAGACCATGGTCGGGATGATCCAGACCGCCCGGCAGTACGAAGCGCACATGCGCCTGATGCAATCGGCAGAGTCCAACGACCGGGCCGCCGGCCAGCTGCTGAGCGTGCAGGGCTGAAGGCTGCAGACGCCGCTCCACAACTTAGGAAACTCAGATGATCAATTCGCTCTGGATCTCGAAGACTGGCATGGAAGCGCAGCAGATGCAGCTGGACGTCATTTCCAACAACCTGGCAAACGTCTCCACGACTGGCTTCAAACGCGCCAACGCCGTGTTCGAGGATCTGATGTACCAGAACCTGCGCCAGGTGGGCTCCAACAGCGCCGAGCAATCGCAGCTGCCAACCGGCCTGCAACTCGGGCTGGGCGTGCGCACCGTGGCAACCAGCCGTTCCTTTTCCCAGGGCAGCTTGCAACAGTCCGGCAACAAGCTCGACGTCGCCATTCAGGGCAACGGCTTTTTTCAGGTCACGATGCCCGACGGCACGACCAACTACACCCGGGACGGCTCATTCCAGGTCGATTCGCAGGGGCGTCTGGTCACGGCAGGAGGACTGCCCATCGTCAATGGTGTCACCGTGCCAGCGAACGCCACCAGCCTGACCATATCCACCGATGGCACGGTGTCAGCCACCATCCCCGGCGCCGTGGCACCACAGTCCGTGGGCACCATCGCCTTGGCCACCTTCATCAATCCACCAGGTCTGGATCCACGCGGCCAGAGCCTGTTTGCCGAAACAGCGGCCTCGGGCCAGCCCAATACCGGCACGCCAGGCGCCAATGGCCTCGGGACCCTGATGCAGGGCTTTCTGGAAACCTCCAATGTCAATGTGGTCCAGGAACTGGTTTCCATGATCCAGACCCAACGGGCCTACGAAATGAATTCCAAGGCAATCCAGACCTCCGACCAGATGCTGCAGAAGCTCGGCCAGCTGTAACAGGCGCAGCCCTCAACCCAACCATCCGGACATCCCCCTGTGTTCCATCTGCATGCCCTGCTCCCGAAGCAACGCTGGTACACCTTGGCACTGCTGCTCAGCGCGCTTTCGGGTACGGGCTGTGTCTCGATGCCGCCCACGGCCAAGGTCGATTTCGTCGAGCCTGTGCATCCGGTGGCAAGCGCGCCAACCGCCAGCCGACCGACCGCGGCGACCGGCAGTCTGTACCACACTGCCAGCTACCGCCCGGCATTCGAAGACCGGCGCGCGCGCATGGTGGGAGACATCGTCACGATCCAGATCGTGGAAAACATCACGGCCAGCCAGAAGTCGAGCTCCACGGTGAACCGGAGCTCATCCACCGATGCGTCGGTCAGCGCGTTTCCCCTGCTCAATGCCACCCAGGTTGCCAAGCTCGGTGTCGGCACGTCCTCCGCCAACGACTTCTCGGGCAAAGGCGGCACGGAAAGCGCCAACACCTTTTCCGGCACGATCAGCGCGACCGTCGTGGAAGTGCTACCCAATGGCCATTTGCTGGTGGCCGGCGACAAGCAGATCGGCGTCAACCAGAACGTCGATGTGTTGCGCTTTTCTGGCACGGTCGACCCGCGCTCACTGCAACCTGGCTCGATCGTCAGTTCCACCCAGGTCGCCAATGTCCGGGTCGAGTCCAGGGGCCGCGGAGCCCAGGGCGAGGCCCAGACCATGGGCTTCATTTCCCGCTTCTTCCTCAGTTTTCTGCCTTTCTGAGCACGGGCCATGGCAACCCGCAAGACACACCACCGCATGAACGCCCTGATTCAGATACTGTTCCGTTGCAGCCTGCGCTATCTGCTGGCATTGGGCCTGGGCCTGGGCCTGCTGGCGCCGGCGCAAGGTTCGCGCATCAAGGAGGTGGCG
>JANMKM010000381.1:0-3175 GCA_031372035.1 Rhodoferax sp.
CGTCGCCATTGATGTCGCCGGCCGATGCCACGGTCGTGCCGGCCCGGTCGCCCGCGTCCTGTCCGAAGATCACGAAGCCACCGGTGCCCGCGGCCACGCTGCCGAGATCGACGCTGGCGCCGAAGCTTCCAGCCTTGCCGAATAAAACGTAGGTGTCGCCTGCGTCGACCTTGGCATTGCCAGCCGCGTCGCCCCTGTTGGCACCGATCAGCAGGTCGGAAAATCCGTCGCCATTGACGTCGCCGGCGCTGGCAACCGAATAGCCGGCATAGTCGCCCGCATCCTGCCCGTTGATGACGAAGCCGCCGCTGCCCAAAGCCACATCGACCAGGTCGACCGCGGCGCCGAAACTGCCGGCCTTGCCGAACACGACGTAACTCTTGCCGGCTGCGCCGATGATCAGGTCGTCGTAGCCGTCGGCATTGAGGTCGCCAGCCGACGCCACGCGAGATCCGGACAGGTTTTCCGCGTACTGGCCATAGATGACAAAGCCGCCCGTGCCTGCCGCCACGGCGCCGAGGGCGACGCTGGCATCGAAGCCGCCGGCCTTGCCGAAGATAACGTAACTCTCGCCGGCATAGTCCTTGGCATTGCCCGCCGCGTCGCCTCCGATCGCACCGATGATCAGGTCGTCGAAGCCGTCGCCGTTGATGTCGCCCGCCGAAGCGACCGAGCCGCCGAATCGGTCGGATGGATCCTGCCCGTGGATGACGAAACCACCGCTCCCAGCTGCAATGTCCGTCAGGTCCAGCGGCAGGTTCGCGACCGCAATGGCGGAGGCGACCTGCAGCGTGGCCTGGCCATTGCTGAAGCCCTTGTATCCGCCCACCGTGCCCTCGGCGACCCAGCCGGTGTCGCCGAATGTCAGCCGGTCACCGGCGTCACCCTCGACCCGCAGGGTATTGGACGTGCTGGAGAGATTGCGCAGCTCCAGCGCCGTGAGCCTGAGTGTGTTGTCGCCAATGCCGGTGAGGTCAATGGCTTCGATGTTGCTCAGCCGGGTGTTGGCGATAGCGGTCAGGTCCAGGGTGATGCCGGACGCGGTCAGCGCCAGCGTGTCGGTGCCGCTGCCGCCATCGATATCGGCGAAGTTCACGTCGCCGATGCGGAGCATGTCGTCACCGGCGCCGCCACGCATCACGTCCGCGCCGCTGGCGCCACCTGCCGAGTCATCACCGTCGCCGGCCAGCGTGTCATTGCCCTGGCCGCCTACCATCACATCCGCACCGGCGCTGCCCAAAAGGTGGTCGCCCGCGTTGCTGCCTTGTTGCGTCACGATGGCGCTGAAGTCCTGGCCGAACAGCACATAGGTATTGCCTGCATTGGGCCGGAGATTGCCGTCGACGTCGGCATACTTGGCGCCGATCAGCAGGTCGCCAAAGCCGTCACCGTTGACGTCGCCGGCTGCCGCGACCGAGGCTCCGGAAAGGTCATAACCATCCTGCCCGTAGATGGCGAAACCGCCGCTGCCGCGGGTAACGGCCGCGAGGTCGATGCTGGCGCCGAAGGGCGTAGCCTTGCCGAACAGCACATAGGTGTTGCCGGCATTGGGCCGCAGATGGCTGTCGACGTCGGCATACCTGGCGCCGATCAGCAGGTCGTCAAAGCCGTCACCATTGACGTCTCCTGCGCCAGCGACCGAGTAACCACTCTGGTCGCCGGCCTGCAGGCCCGGAACCACGAAGCCGCCGCTGCCGGCTGCCACATCGGCCAGCGAGAGGGCGGCACTGAAGCCCGAGGCCTGGCCGAACACCACATAGGCGTCGCCCGCATTGCTGTTACTGCCAATGGCGCCGCGGCCGAACTTCGCGCCGATCACGATGTCGGCGAAACCGTCGCCATTGATGTCGCCGGCACTGGCCACCGAATAGCCGGAACGCTCCCCGACGTTACGGCCATAGATCACAAACCCGTTGGTGCCTGCGGCCGCGTCGCTCAGACGCACGCGGGAATCGAAGCCGCCGTCCCGGCCGTAAATGACGTAGCTATCGCCAGCATCAATCCTGAGGTTGCTGCCACCGTCCGCATAGGGGGCGCCGACCACGATGTCGTCAAAGCCATCGCCATTCACGTCCCCGGCCGACGCGACCGAGCGCCCGGCGCCGTCGCCCGCTTCTGCGCCGAGGATCTCGAAGCCGCCATTGCCGGCCGCCACATCGGCCAGATCAACACTGGCGCCAAAGCCGTCCGAGCGCCCGAAGATCAGGTAGCTGACACCAGGGCCGACCAGCTGGAACCCGTCGTCTTGTGGGGATGCGGCCACCAGCAGATCGTCAAAGCCATCGCCGTCAATGTCGCCGGCCGAAGCCACCGACCAGCCCAGGAAGTCGTAGGACTGACGGCCGTACACCACAAAGCCGCCACTGCCCGCGGCAATGGCAGTCAGGTCCACTTCGGCCCCGAAGCCGAAGGCCTTGCCGAATACGACGTAGCTCTCGCCTGAAACAGACTTGCTGTTGTCGGCGCCGCCGGTGCGGAATGCCCCGATGACCAAGTCGGCAAAGCCGTCGCCATTGATGTCGCCAGCGCCAGCAACGGAGACGCCGGCATAGTCGAAGGCGTCCAGGCCATGGATGACAAAGCCGCCGGACCCGGTGGTCAGTTGCGCCAGATCGAAAGCCGCTGGGAAGCCGCTGGCATGGCCGAACACCACGTAGCTGTCGCCGGCTTCCTGGTGGGCGTTGTCTGCGCCATCCCCCTTGAATGCGCCGATGATCAGGTCATCGAAGCCGTCGCCATTGATGTCGCCGGCCGAGGCCACCGAGAAGCCGGATGAATCATGTGCATCCGCGCCCTGGATGACAAAGCCGCCCACACCCGCTGCCACATTCGCCAGTTCGATCGGCAGGCCGGGGCCGGTCGTCTGCATGTCGGCGGATACGCTGACACTGGCCTGGCCATGGGTGAAGGTGGTGAAGCCGTTTACGAAAGCGCCGCGGACCCAGCCGCTGTCGGCAAAGACTAGGGAATTGCCCGAGTCGCCACTGACGCGCAGGGCATTCGATATGCCCGACAGGTTCAGCACTTCCAGCGCGGTCAATACCAGCGTTGCATGGGCACTGCCAGTGAGGTCGATGCCCTCGATGTCGGTCAGGCGCGTGTTGGCAATGGTGCCCAGATCCAGCGTCATGCCGGAGCCGGTGAGCGCCAGGGTATCAGTGCCACTGCCGCCGTC
>JANMKM010000438.1:0-3828 GCA_031372035.1 Rhodoferax sp.
GACGGCGCGGGCGAAGCGTTCGTGGTTGCCGACGATCCGGTCGCGTTTGCGGACGCCTGCAGTGCATTGCTGGCCGATCCGCAATTGCGGGCGTCCTTGGGTGCCGCCGCCTATGCGTACGCTCGGCGTCACTTTTCCGCAGCGGTCTGTTTTGGACCGTTCGTTGCCTGGCTCAAGAATTGACATGCGCTTCCGGTGATCCGTCGACCGGCTTTACATGCGGCGTCGCAGCAATTCTTGATTTCTCTCCTAAGTAATTGATACTAAACAAAAAAGTACCATCGGCGCGAATTTTGCATGATTTGTAGCGTCGGCGCCATTGTGCGCCCATCAAGGAGATCAACCGTGTCTGATACCTGTCCCCGTTTGAAACTCATTCCGTTGGCCGTGGCTGTGATGGTTGGCAGTCTGCCTTACATTGCCTTTGCGGCACCTGTTGGTCCTTATGGAGGTGCGCTGCCCTATGGAACAATCGTGCTTGATGCGACGTATGCCTTGGGTACCAATTTGGCTGGGTCGGCGGGCGATGCCATCGCTGGAGGTAGCTTGAGCCTTTATCCTGGCAGTGACGATGCAAATCGCCCTGGTGCGGATTTTTATAGGTGGGAGAGCAGTGGCGGGAGCAACGTGTTTTTCCACACCTACGGGGTGGCAGATGCGACCACCTATTTTGGTGCCCGTGCCTCTGGGGAAGGTAATTTCTATGCGAGTACGCGTGCCACCTACAGCAGGACTTTCACCAACACAACCGGCATCGCGCAGTTATACGACTTCACGTTTGATGTGGCCGGTGGCAATTTGAATGTGCTGGGGACTGGAGATGGCTTTTCGCAGTTGACGCTGGAGGTCAGAAAAACCAGCAGCAGCAACGTCACGACGATCATTGGTCGGGACCAGACCACGATCAACATGGTGAGCAGTGTTGCCACGTGTGCGACCAGTGACGTCGCTGGCTCGAGTGATCTGAGCACATACATGGAATGCGATTCGAACAACAGTACCTCTGATGGTGGTGGCGCGTTTCATGCCAGCATGGGCGTCATCGCGGCGGGGGATAGCTTCACCATTGATTACGACATCATTGCAACAGTGTCCGGTTTGTTGAGTTCCGGTTATGGCGAGATCTACCAGTCGTGCCACCGAGGCAATGGGGATGCGACGAGGAATGCTGATGTGGTTGGTGAGCCTGGCTACGGTTGTTACGGGGTGCCGCAGTTCTTCCCGGGCTCTGCCATCGCACGTTCCGGCGATCCGTTCAATGGACCGGTGTTTGGTTTTCCCGACAATGGCTTCGCTCCTTTCGATGTCACTTTGACGGACGCGGGAGAAGTTCCCGAACCCGGATCTGTGGCCTTGGCGGGACTCGGCTTGGCGGCTCTGGCAGCCTCTCGGCGCCGAAGGCGCAACGAACAAGGTTGACGAAGCCCGATGGCGGGCAGATGCAGCGGCACCTTCGGGTGCCGTTGTTGTCTTTGCCCGCCGGTTAACATCCAGCAGCAATGGCGACCATATTGTTTGCGTGGGAACTGGGTGGCGACTACGGCCACCTATCACGGCTGTTGCCGATTGCCCGGGCCTTGCGCGAGCGCGGCCACCGTCCCGTGTTTGTGGTGCGCGACCTGATGGGTGCTGAGGCCGTTCTCACCCCGCACCAACTGCAGGCATTTCAGGCGCCACTGTGGCTGGGACAAGTGACCAACCTTCCGCCCCCGATCAGCTACCCGGAAATGTTGATGCGCTTCGGCTTTCTGAACGCCCGTGCGCTGACCGGCATCGTGCGGGCCTGGCGCAGCCTGGTTGCTGTCCTGAAACCCGATCTGCTGGTGCTGGACCATGCGCCAACAGCGTTGCTGGCAACCCGGGGCCTGGGTCTGCCACGGGTCAATTTCGGTGATGGCTTCTGCATACCGCCACCGACCCGTCCGATGCCGCATTTTCACTGGTGGGAGCGCGAAAACATGGTGCGACTGAACGATTCGGAACAGCACGTACTGGCCACGGTCAATCTGGTGCTGCTGGACCTGGATGTCGACCCACTGCTGCATCTGGGAGAGTTGCAGCAGTGCGATGCCAGTCTGTTGTGCACCTTTGCCGAGACGGACCACTATCCCAACCGCCCGGCCACCGATTTCATCGGGCCCATATTTGCACTCGGTCAGGGGGCGACACCGCCTTGGCCTGCAAGCGGGGGCCCGAAGATATTTGCCTATCTGAAGGCTGGTTACGGGGATCTAGACAAGGTATTGGCCGCCTTGCTCGGTCTGGAAGCCAGCGTATTGCTGCATGTCCCCGGTGCGGCGCGCCAGACCATCACCCGCCACACCTCATCGCGCATGGCATTCTCGACCCTGCCACTGGACATCGAGCTGATGCGCACCAGTTGCGATCTGGCAGTGTGCCATGGCGGTGCAGGCACTACCGCGGCTATTCTGCTGGCGGGCAAGCCTCTGCTGTTGCTGCCCATGCACACAGAGCAGACCATGACCGCACGGCGCCTCTCCAGTCTGGGTGTGGCTGTCAGCGTTGCGCCGCCAGCAACCGGCCAGCTGTCGCGGTTGCTCAAGCGGGCCCTGGCGGATGCCGGTCTGAGCGCGTCTGCGCAGCGTTTTGCCCTGGCCCATGCAGGCTACGATCAGCAGCGCACCATCGACAGGGCCACCGATATCTGTGAGGCGTTGCTCGGGGTTGCGGCATGAAGGGTTTGCCGCGGTTCTCGATCGTCATTTGCAACTACAACTACGAAGCCTTCGTTGGCGATGCGATTGAGAGCGCGCTGGGTCAACAGTACGCGGACGACCGTTTTGAGGTGATTGTGGTGGATGACGGTTCGACCGACGGGTCACGGAGTGTCATTGACAGCTATTTGTCGGACCGCCGGGTGCGAGCGGTGTATCAGGAAAATCGCGGACAGTCGGCAGCCTTCCAAGCCGGCGTTTCGGTGGCCGAGGGCGACTACATCTGCCTGCTGGATTCCGATGACGTCTACTTGCCCGACAAGCTGGCGAGAGTCGCGAGCAAGATTGCCGAACTTGGAGTAGCACCTGACAAGCTCTTCATGTGCCATGACTTGTTCATTGAGGACTCGTCCGCCGGAACGATGATCGAGCAATCCTGGTTCGATGTGGCGGGCGTCAGCCAATTGCCTGACCGGCTGGGGCTTGCTCATCCGGCCCAGATGTTTCCGTATTCAGTGCCCTGTGGGCTGGTTTTCTCCCGGAATGTGGTCGCCGCCATTCTCGAGTCCTTGCCCACCTGGGCGTTTGCGCGTGGCGCCGATGGCGTTGTCTGTCCGGCCGCCTTCCTGATGACCGGCGAAGTCCACTATTTGCGCGAACGCCTTGGCGCCTATCGCGTTCATGGAGGCAATGAGGCCGCAGGCCTGGCAAATGGTCGGTACACGTGGAAGATCGACTGGCGCACGCGCACGCCCAAGACGCTGCGCTTTCTGTATGAGTGGCTGGATGTCCTGGACCTGGCAGCTCCGGAACGTTCGGTCGCCCTTGATTTCCTGTTTCGGTTTGAGCACTTGGGGCGCAGACTGTCGGCTGCCCGTGGCCTGCATGAGCCTTTGGTCAGCATTGTGGAAATGGGCGCCAGGCAGAATGCTGCGCGAGCCTCGGGTCTGCAATCGCATCCACGGGTTGTCTGGCAACATGAATTGGGGCTGCAGCCAACCTGCGGGGCGCCGGAGAGTTCCCCAAAGAGCGACCTCTTGCGCCTGCGTCAAGCTTACGAGGGAAGCGGCGGAGATTTCATTGTGTTCCTGCGAGCTGGCGATCAGCTGGACCGCGAATTCGTCGAACGGCATCTGTACTGGCACCAGCATGG
>JANMKM010000125.1:0-4060 GCA_031372035.1 Rhodoferax sp.
GGACCGGCTGATGAACCCGGGCGAGATGGCCGACAACCGGGACCTGCGCAAGCCGCTGCTCAAGCTGGCGGAGATTCACGTGCTCAATGTGGAAGTGCTGCTGCCCACCACGGCCTACCGGCTGGTCAAGCCCGGACAGAGCGTGGAGGTGCTGCCCGACCTGCCCGGTGCCAGCCGCTACAACGCCACGGTCAAGGTGGTGGACAAGGTGTTCGATGCCGCTAGCGGCACCTTCGGCGTGCGGCTGGAGCTGGCCAACCCGGGTGGGCGCATCCCTGCCGGGGTCAAATGCAAGGCGACAGTCGACGGAGTGGCCGAGACGGCTCGGCCGCGGCCCGCCGGCGCGCGCGAGCCCGGCAAATAACCAGCAAGGCGCGTGGATCGAACGCGCAGCAATGTCGCTGCATGCGCTGCGCTTCAGGCTCGGATACTTAGTTGGGATAGATGCCGAACTGCGCCAGGCTCAGGCCCGGATAGCTTGCAACCAGGCTGCTGAAGTAGCCTGCGTCAACAATATCCAAGTCCTGGGCGTTGGCGGCGCCGGCAAAGCTGCCGTCCACGTCGCCCTTGAGATAGCCCACCAGCCCCACCCGCACCGGGCTCGCCGGGCTGAGGTCGGCAACGATCGCCGCCACGCTGCCCGGGTTCAGGTTCGCCTTGCCCGGAACCGTTGCATCGGTCTGCTCGGCAAACAGCCACGTTGGATCAGGCGAGGACAGGCCAACCACATGGCGCAGCACGGCAATGGCGTCATTCAGACTGACGGCACCGTTACTGTCAAAGTCCGCTGCCAGCGCCTGATAGGGCGAGAGCGGCTTGCCTGCGCCATTGACGTCCAGCCCGACGATCATGCGCATGATGGCGATGGCGTCCTGCAGGTTCACGGCAGTTGCAGTTGCTGCCTGCTCACCGGCCGGCACGGCACGGCTGACGGTGAGTGCCAGTGTCGGATCTGCCAGGTTGGCAAAGCTGGCTGTGCCGCCACCATCGGTACTGGCGCTGTTGCCGCCGCCCTGGACGCTGACACCATCGAGCAGGGTGTGGGCCTTCCAGCTGTAGGCTACAAAGTTGGCGGTCTTGCCGGCTGGCGCGGCGCCAAAGATGATCTGGTCGCCGCCGATGCCGAAGTCTTCGACGCCATAGGTACCGTTGAGGTGGATCTCGATGTCGGCACCGGCATTCGCGTCCGTGCCTACATACAGCGTGGTGTTGCCGCCGGCCGCCTGGATCTGCACCCGGTTCGCGCCCAGCGCCGTGCCAGTGCCAACAGTTACAGTCCCGGTAAGGTTGGCGCCGGTGATCTGGATCACGTCGCCGAGCGAGAAGTCCGTGATCTGGTCGATGCCGTTGCCCGTGGGCGCGAACCTGAACACATCGTTGCCGGCGCCGCCGGTCAACAGGTTGTTGCCCTCATTGCCAGTGAGCGTGTTCTCCAGTGCGTTGCCGCTGCCGCTGAGGTTGCCGAAGCCGGGGGCCAGTTCCAGGATTTCGACAAAGTTGCTCAGGGTGTGGCTGACGCGGGCAATCACCCTGTCGATGGTGCCGGCCAGGTTCGCAGCCTGTGGTGATCCGGTAACGGCGGCCGGCAGGTTGTCGGTTTCGACCACGCTGTCGGCTGCGTTGTCCACAAAGTAGGTGTCAGCCCCAGAGCCGCCCTGCATGGTGTCACCACCGGCACCACCGTCCAGGGTGTCGTTGCCGCCGAGCCCGATCAGGGTATTGGCGGCCTCGTTACCCGTGAGCAGGTTGTCAAGGGCATTGCCGGTGCCGCTCAGGTTGCCGGCGCCGGCCTTCAAGTCCAGGTTCTCCACGAAGGCGGTCAGGGTGTAGCTGATGCTGGAAATGACCTTGTCGATGGTGCTGCCCAGGTCCAGCGCCTGGGGCGACCCGGCTATCGCCGGCGTGTTGTCGGTCTCCAGCACCACGTCACCGGCGTTGTCCACGTAGTACAGGTCGGTGCCGCTACCGCCGGTCAGCGCGTCCGCGCCGCTGCCGCCGTCCAGCGTGTCATTGCCTTCCACCCCGGAGAGCGTGTTGTTGCCCTCATTGCCGATGATCAGGTTGTCCAGGGCATTGCCGTCGCCGGTCAGGTTGCCGGCGCCAGGCTGCAGCGTGAGGTTCTCAACGAAGGCGGTCAGGGTGTAGCTGATGCTGGCCACCACCTTGTCGATGGCGCTGCCAATGTTCAAGGCTTGAGGCTGCGAAAGGTTGATGCTCAGGCTGTTGTCGGTCTCCACCACCAGGTCGCTGACGTTGTCCACGTAGTAGGTGTCGGTACCCTGGCCGCCGCGCATGGTGTCGGCGCCGGTGCGGCCGTCCAGCACATTGGCTCCGGCGTTGCCCAGCAGCGTGTCGCCAGAATTGCCACCCTCGATGTTCTCGAAATTGGCCAGCGTGTCGGTGGCGGCACCCGCCAGCCCGATGCCGGTGGCCAGATTGACATTGACCGCAATGTTCAGGTTGCGGTAGGACACCGTGTCATTGCCGCCGGCACCATCAATGGTCAGGCCGATGCCCGGGCTGAGGATCAGGTTGTCGCGGTCGTTACCGCGGATCAGGCCGCCTGCCGGGCCGTTGTAGATGGCGTTTTCGACAAAGTCGGTCAACGTGATCGACTTGTTGCTGATGACGGTGTCGGTGCCTTCGCCCGAGAGCTCCACCACCAGGTCCAGCGCCGAGTCGGTGTAATAGGTGTCGTCGCCCGGCCCGCCGGCCATGGTGTCGTCACCGGCGCCACCGTCCAGCGTGTCATTGCCTGGGCCGCCGGCTAGCGAGTCATTTCCGGCGCCGCCGTTGAGGCTGTCGTTGCCGGCGCCGCCCAGCAGCGTGTCAGCCACCGCACTGCCGGTGAGCGTGTCATTGAAGCCGCTGCCCAGCAGCTGCTCGATGCGCACCAGGGAATCGGAACCGGCACCAATGGTGTTCTGGACAGCGGTGAGCGCCAGGTTCACGGCCACCGCGGCAGTGGCGCCGGCGTAGCTGGCCGCGTCATTGCCGCCTTCGCCGTCCAGGATGTCATTGCCCAGGCCGCCTTCGAGCGTGTCATTGCCGGCGCCACCGGTGAGGGTGTCGATGCCGGCCAGACCCACCAGCAGGTCATCACCTGCACCGCCAAACAGCGTGTCGTCAAAGGCGCTGCCTTCCAGCTCCTCGAAATTGCGCACCACGTCGGTGCCGCTCTGCAAGGTGTTCTGCGAGCCACTGAGGCCCAGGGTGACGAAGACGGCGCCCACCGAGTTGGCATAGCTGGCCCGGTCGATGCCGTCGCCGCCGTCAAGCTGGTCGTTGCCCTGGCCACCTTCCAGCGTGTCGTTGCCGGCGCCACCCAGGAGCGAGTCGTTGCCGCCCAGGCCCAGCAGCCAGTCGGCGCCGCCACTGCCGGTAATGGTGTCGTTGAAACCGGTGGCTTCCAGTACTTCGATGTTGAGCAGCGTGTCGGTGCCACCGCCGCCGGTGTTCTGCGCCGTGGTGATGGCCAGGCTGAGGACAATGGCCGAAGGTGCGCTGGCATAGGTGGTGCGGTCTGTGCCGGCGCCGCCGTCAATCAGGTCGTCGCCAATGCCGGCGTCCAGGAAGTCCGCGCCGTCACCGCCCAAAAGTGTGTCGTTGCCGGATGCCCCATCGAGGGAGTCCGCGCCATCCCCTCCTGCAAGCGAGTCGTTGCCGGCGGCACCGATCAGCGTGTCGGCGCCGGCATTGCCCTCCAGGCTGTCGTTGCCCGCCAGGCCCGACAGCAACTCGGCACCGGCAGTGCCAACGAACATGTCGTCAAAGCCACTGCCTTCAATGTCTTCGATATTGAGAATGGTGTCAGCGCCGCCCCCGCCCGTGACGGCACCAGTTGTCAGGTTGAGCACAATTCCGGCGCCCGCTGCAGCGTAGCTGAGCCTGTCTATGCCCGTGCCCCCGTCCAGCGTGTCATCCCCGGCGCCACCATCGAGCGTGTCGGCTCCGCCCGCGCCATTGAGGCTGTCATTGCCCAGCAGCCCGAGCAGCAGGTTGGCGTTGGCGTCACCCGTGAAGTTGTCGCCAAAGGCGCTGCCCAGCAGCCCCTCGATGG
>JANMKM010000520.1:0-1890 GCA_031372035.1 Rhodoferax sp.
ACAGCAAGCGCCAGTCGCCCAGCGCAATGGACTCGCTCAATGCCAGGCTGGTTGCCTCGGGCTCGCGCAAGGTGGCTTCCATGTCTTGCAGCACCTGGTTGCGGGCAGCGTCGACCTCGGCTTGCGTGGGTTTAAGCGTGCCCAATACCTCGCCCAGCCGGGCCGCCGCCTGACTGGCAGCCACCGGTGCGTCGGATTCGGGCATATCGCGCAGGCCGACACCGGCCATGAAGAAGCCCGGCTCCTGGGTCGCCGCCGCATACGACCACTGCGTGGCGGCCAGGCCGGTTTCCACCAAGGCCTTGTCCAGCGGTCCCCGCCGGCTGCGCAGCACCTGGGCGAGTACCCGCACGGCCGCAAACTCGGGCGTGGAACCCGGCATCACGTGGTAGAGCACCGCCACACTGCCGGCGCCGCCGGCACGGCGCAGCGTGACTTGCCGTTCACCGTCTTGCACCGGCTCCAGGGTCCAGGTGGGCTCGATCGGTGTGGCGGGTTTGGCAATCGGGCCAAAGGCCTGCTCAATGCGTTTGCGGGCGGCTTGCGCGTCGAACTTTCCGCCTACCAGCAGCACGGCGTTATCGGGCCGGTAGTGTTTGCGGTAGAAGGCTTGCAGGCGCTCGATCGGCATGTTTTCAACGTCGCTGCGTGCACCCAATACGTCGCGGCCATAACCGTGCCACAGGTAGGCGGTGGAGCGCATGCGTTCGCCCAGGACGCGGCCGGGGTTGTTTTCAGCGCGCTCCATTTCGTTGCGCACCACGGTCATCTCGCTGGCCAGGTCTTCCCGGGCGACCTTGGCGCGGGTCATGGATTCGGCCAGCCAGCCCAGCATCCAGTCCAGGGTCTCCGGGTTGCTGGAAAACTGCGCGAAGTAGTTGGTGCGGTCGTAGCCGGTGGTGCCGTTCCAGCGGGCAGCGCGGCGCGTCATCTCCAGCTTGGGGTCGGCAATGGTTTCGCTGGCCTTGAAGAGCAGGTGCTCCAGCAGATGCGCCGCACCGCTCTCGCCATAACCCTCGTGCCGGCTGCCGACCCGGTAGGTGATGTTCACGCTGGTGGTGGGCTTGGAATTGTCGGGCTGCAGCAGCACGCTCAGGCCGTTGGGCAGCGCGAACTCGGTGATGTTCTCGACCTGGCGGATTTCGCGCAGACCGGATTGCGCCGACGCGGCGCCGGCGACCATGCAAACCACCAGCACCCACATGTTTTTACGCATCTTGTTCGTCCCAGTCTTTGACATACCGGTTTGTACACCAACACCTTGAAAGGCCGTCGAAACCCGCTGGTTATGGCGGTGGCCACATTGCGCTCCATGGCATTGATCGGCGCATCTTGGGCCAAGTCGCTATACACTGGATCGGACTGAACACTGTTGTAAGGCAGAGTCATGGCATTTCTCGGCATTCCATTCGTTGCACTAGGGCCTGTTAACGCTATTGGAGGACCCACGTGACCCATAAAACGAAGGCCATCAAGGCCAAAGCAGGCGCAGCCTGCGCTTCGCTAGGCTGGGCGCAACCGTTCCAGGCCCCACGGTGAGCATTTGCAACGCCGAGGGCGTTTGTTTTATGGGATCACCCTTTGGGCCCATGCCGGGCAACCCGCAGGGCGTCGTTGTTCGCTCGTTGTGTGCCAGAGGCACACGGCCTCGCTCGCGCCTAGCCCTGCGGGCTGCGCGGCATGGGCGTGAGCCCTCCAAATAGCGTTAACAGGCCCTAGTCGCACCGCTTGCCAATGCGGCGTATCGTTCATAAAAATTGTTCTTAACCTTGAGTCTCCAAAGGAGCAGTATGCAAACCCCAACCTCCGCCACCGGCCCCTGGAAGCTGGCGCGTCGCGCCGAAAAAATGAACCCTTCGGTGATCCGCGAAATCCTCAAGGTCACCGAGC
>JANMKM010000552.1:0-6791 GCA_031372035.1 Rhodoferax sp.
GTCGGGGTAGCGCTGCTCCAGCTGGTCCACCACGCGCAGGCTTTGCAGGTTGTGCTCGAAGCCACCGTGGCCAGCCATGCGCTCGTTCAGCGCGTCCTGGCCGGCATGGCCGAACGGCGTATGACCCAGGTCGTGGGCCAGGGCAATGGTCTCCACCAGGTCTTCGTTGAGTTGCAAGGCGCGGGCGATGGAACGGGCCAGCTGCGCCACCTCCAGCGAATGCGTCAGACGGGTGCGGAACAGGTCGCCCTCATGGTTGAGAAACACCTGGGTCTTGTAGACCAGCCGGCGAAAGGCCGAGCAATGAACAATCCGGTCCCGATCGCGCTGGAACGCCGTGCGGCTGGGCGCAGGCGCCTCCGCGAAGCGCCGTCCGCGTGAGCGGGCGGGGTCACAGGCGTAGGCTGCAAGCATCGATTTCACTGGAGAGAGTGGCTGTACGGCTCATGGATACATAACGAAGCACTACTGAATCAATAGCAATCTGGGGTCAGCCCAGGGCGGGATTCAAGCGCAACAGGCGTCAATGACCTCGCGCACCAGGGCGTCCGGCGCGGCGCGCACGCAGGCGCGACCGGGACCGTCAATCAGCACAAACCGGATCTCGCCGGCCTCTGCCTTCTTGTCAACCCGCATATGCGCCAGGTAATGGCCCGAATTGTCCAGACCCGCGCTGTCGGTGCTGGCTTGCGCCAGATCCGGAGCACGCACCGGCAGACCGGCGCGGCCAATCAGCGCTGTCAGGCGGGCAACAAAGGCGGCATCCACCAGCCCCAGGCGTTGTGACAGCGTAGCTGCCATCACCATGCCACAGCCCACAGCCTCGCCGTGCAGCCAAGTGCCGAAGCCCAGCCCGGCCTCGATCGCGTGGCCAAAGGTATGGCCAAAGTTCAGTGTGGCGCGCAGGCCCACATCACGCTCGTCCTGGCTCACGACATGGGCCTTGATCTCGCAGCTGCGCTGCACCGCATGCGCAAGCGCTGCCGGATCGCGCGCCAGCAGATCGTCCATGCGTGACTCCAGCCAGTCGAGGAAGACCATGTCGGCAATCGGGCCGTACTTGATGACTTCGGCCAGGCCGGCACTGAGTTCGCGTCCTGGCAGACTGGACAGGGTTTGCAGGTCGCACACCACCAGCAGGGGCTGATAGAAAGCGCCGATCATGTTCTTGCCCAGGGGGTGGTTGATCGCGGTCTTGCCGCCAACTGACGAGTCCACCTGCGACAACAGCGTGGTCGGCACTTGCACGAATGGCACGCCACGCATGTAGCTGGCCGCAGCAAATCCGGTCATGTCACCCACCACCCCGCCGCCCAGTGCAAACAGCACCGTCTTGCGGTCACACCCATGCCGCAGCAAGGCGTCGAATATCAGGTTAAGGGTCTGCCAGTCTTTGAAGGCCTCGCCATCCGGCAAAGCCAGCACATGCACTCGGGAAAAGCGGGACTGCAGCGAGGCGCGCAGGCGCTGGGCAAACAGCGGCGCCACGGTCTGGTTGCTGACGACCAGTGCGGTGGAGCTCTGTGGCACCGTGGCAAATGTGGCCGGGTCATCCAGCAGCGCGGTACCTATCAGGATCGGGTAGCTGCGTTCGCCGAGGTGGATGGAGATGCTCGCAGCCGTTGACATAGGCCGCTAGTTTAGGTGAAAGCCACTCCAGCTCTGAACGGCTTCATGTGTCTGCAGAACGCACCACGCCCGCCAGTTCCAGTTGCATCAAGATCATGTTGACCAAGGTTGCGACCGACGGGCGTCCGGTCTCGATCATGAAGTGTGCCGTCTGGCGGTAAAGTGGATCACGCTGCGCATGCAGGTCGCGCAGGCGGCCCAGCGGGTCCGCCACCTGCAGCAGAGGCCGGTGCGTGTCGTGGCGCAGCCGGCGATACAGGTCCTCGGGTGAGGACCGCAGGTACACCACCTTGCCACGGCTGTGCAGGTTCTGGCGGTTGGCAGGCCGCAGCACCGCGCCACCACCCGTGGAAATGACACCTTCATGCTGCCGCGTGAGCTCGTCCAGAACGTCCTGCTCGACATCCCGGAAGCGGTCTTCGCCTTCGGCCGCGAAGTAGTCGCGAATCGAGCAGCCCAGCCGCTCCTCGATCAGCTTGTCGGAATCAACAAAGCCCAGCTGCAAACGCCGGGCCAGTTGCCGCCCGACGGTCGACTTGCCTGAGCCAGGCAGACCGACCAGGGCGAGCATCAAGGAATCGTGTAAGTAAAGGACGTCTCCAAGCCGCTCGGAACCTTCACGACAATGGACACAATGTCACCTTTCGCACAATCCTTCAATGAAATGCTGTGGCTGGTCGCAGCCGAGGCGTTGACGTTTGACGTAGGAGCAATGCTCGGTATCTTTGATCCAAAAACCTTGCCAACAGAGCAACTCAACCCATTGCTCGAGGTCTGATCAATGACTTCTCCACTCACTGATGTCCCCGCCGGCAATGGCAGCAGGGGGTGATCAATGCTCGCCAGATTGAAATCGAATCCTGCGGCAGTCACTGGAGTAGTCAACGTGATTGCTGCGGTACTCGAAGAAAGCATCAATACGACTTGCTGCCTGACTGTCGTCGCCAGATTCGAGTCGCACGTGTTCAACCTGGACGGGTATCCTCCTCCCGCCCCGCCCGCGCTCGCGCAACTGGCAGTGCCACCACGAGTAATGACAAACTCGCCGGTATCGAAAACGCCATTTTCGTTGTCATCCCTGTAGGCGTCACCAATCGGTACCAGAGTGTCAAAGGCAGCGTTGTAGCTATTGTTTCCGTCCCCGTCGATGTAGTCCTTGGTCCCCGTAGTGAACGCCAGCACAGAAACGCGGCCATCGCCGGGCCTGAAGTTCTGCGAGATAAAGTCCACCGAGCAGAGCGAAATGCCGTTTACCCGTGCCGTTGCGCAACTTGTTGCGACCTGACCGCCTTCGCTGGTGAAGTTGACGACAGTGCCATCATCTACCGGATTTCCCTGGCGATCAGCCAATCGCGCGGTGATCGTCGTGGATGTGCCATCAATCAACCACCCTTCAATATTGAAAGTCGAGACGGACACGCTCATGAACCGCTGCGAAGGGGGACCTGAGGCGACTGTGAGATTCTGAGACTCGGCAAATACCGCAGCGTTGGAGCCCAGCGCAGCACGCACTCGCACCGGCCCCGGGATGGTGCCAGAGAATATCGATACGCTAACCTCACCGTTCGAGTCCGATGTTGCCGTGACTGGAGCAGTTAAGCCGGTCGCACTCAAACCGACGCCACCGGGGTTGATGGTCAAACTGAACTGTACCGATACATTCGGCAGCGAAGTGGCTCCCGACAGTACCTTGAACTTCACCAGGGACTGCTCCAGCGCACCTGTTCCCGCAACAAAGATCTGTGCCGGGTTGGCCGACACGAATGTGATGGCATTCGCTACGGGCACGGCAACATTGATCACGGTGGACGTTGGCGAAGCTCCAGCACTGGCTGCGGAAATCGTGACCGGACCGGAACAGAGCGTGCCGTCCGGCGCGACAGCCGAGTAGACAGCAGAGGCTACGCCGCTTCCATTGGTTGTCACGCTGACACTGGTGCCGCTACCGTTGATGCGACCACAAGAGGCCGAGAAGGAAACGTTGACAGAAACACCGCCTGGGGAAGCGCCGGCAACAATGGCGGAGGCCTGCACCGACGTGTTTCCGCCCGACGCCAGGCTGGAACTGCCAACCGTGATGGCGCTCAAGCTCAGACTGCTCGGTGAAACAGCGAAATCGGACTGCCCCGTGGGAGTCGACGAACCAAACGTTGCACTGGCAGAAACAGTGGCGGCGCCAAGCGAATTGATGGCTGCAGGCGCGAGCGAAACCAGAGCAATACCAGAAGCATCCGTCAACGCAGTAGTAGATGACAGCGTCGCAATCGCCGATCCGCTAAGTGAGAACGACACAAGTTTGTTGGGCACGAGGTTGCCGTTTTCATCCTTGACCACCGCGCGCGCCGAGAACCCTCCACCAATGGAGATGCTGTTGACTGCCGCTCCCGATACATTGACAACAGTGACGCCCACTGTCGCGGCGGTCGCTGCCACGCCACCATTTGTGACGGTAACGATGGTTGAAGCAGACTTGCCTTCACTGGTTACCGTGACTGTGATGGTCTTGCCGACCGCAACGCCAACCGCTGACAACTGCGCAGTTGCAAGGCCATTGTCGGCACCAGTCGCCGTCTGAATGGAGCCCAAAGTACCGGCGGATGCGACCCAGGCAATGGACTTTCCTGCCAGCGCGTTGTTGTTTGCATCCTTTGCGACTGCAGATATCAAAACGGAACTTCCAGCCGTCGGGCTGACTTGCAACGCCGCTGACGAAAGGTCAATGGCCGCAACGGTAGTACCCGTTGACGTGCCGGTGCTAGTCCCCGTCCCCGCAGATGACGCATTGCCACCTCCGCCACCGCACGCCAGCAAAGCCCCTGTGAGGCCCAAGCCGATCAGAATTTTCAGAAGTCGCATATCTGTTCCCTGTTGCAAGTACTACCGATCAGCGCGTGCCAGCACGGTCCGTGACCATCCGCGGCGTGACGAAAACCAGCAGTTCCTTCTTGCTGGTTTCGCGCGTCCGGTTCTTGAACAGGTTGCCCACGCCGGGGATGTCCCCCAGCAGGGGGACCTTGGAGCCGCCGTCGGTTTCTTCCAGTTCAAAGATGCCACCGATGACGACCGTGCCGCCGTTGTCCACCAGCACCTGGGTGTTGATATTCTTCTGGTTGATAGCCGGGCCGGCATCGGTCAGGGCGCCACGGCTGTCCTTGCTCACGTCCAGATCCATGATGATGTTGCCCTCAGGCGTGATCTGGGGCGTGACTTCCAGCCTCAGATTGGCATCCTTGAAGGTCACCTTGCAACCCGTGATGTCGCAGGTTTGGTACGGAATCTGTTCGCCCTGCCTGATCGATGCCTTCTTGCCATCAGCCGTGACCACGCGCGGACTGGAGACGATGCGACCCTTGTTCTCGGCTTCCAGGGCTGACAGCTCCAGGCTCAGGAAACGGTTGGCCGTAGCATTGAAAATCGACACGCCCAATGTAGCCGGTGTGCCGCCGAAGCTCATGGCCGCGGGCAGATTCACAAAAGTGTTGCTGGTGTTGACGCTGCCGCCAGCGCCAGAGCTTGCCACCACGTCGCTGTAACTGGTGCCAAAGGCGACGCGGTTGTTGCCGGAGAGCTGGTAGCCACCGTCACCACCCTTTTGCGCCCGCAGGTCGGCGCCGCCAAACTTGACGCCGAGCGAGCGGCCGAAGTTGTCCGAGGCCTCGACAATGCGCACCTCGATCATCACCTGGCGCACCGGCACGTCGAGCTTGGAGATGTATTGCTGCACCTGCTCCAGCTTGCTCGGCACGTCGGTCACGAACAGCTGGTTGGTGCGGGTCTCGGCGATGGCGCTGCCCCGGCTGCTCAGGATGCGGGCACCGCCCTTGTCGCCACCGCCCCCGGCGGAGATCTGCACCGCGATATCCGTGGCCTTGGCGTAGTTCATCTGGAACGACTGCGTGCGAACCGGCTCCAGGCTCAACACCGAAGCCTTGGCTTCCAGCTCCAGCTTTTCCTTGGACAGGATCTCTTCCTTGGGGGCCACCCACAGCACATTGCCGTTCTTGCGCATGCCCAGTCCCTTGGCCTGCAAGATGATGTCCAGCGCCTGGTCCCAAGGCACATCCTGCAGCCGCAGCGTCACGGCGCCGGAGACGGAGTCGGAGGTGATGATGTTGAAGTTGGTGAAGTCGGCGATCACCTGCAACAACGAACGCACCTCAATGTTCTGGAAGTTCAGCGACAGCTTTTGGCCAGAATAGCCCGGGCCTTGGGTCAGCTTAGATGGGTCCACTTTCTGGTAGCGGACCTCCACCACGAACTGCTCGTCACTCTGGTAGGCACTGTGCTCCCACAGGCCCTTGGGCTCGATCACCATGCGCACCCGGTCCCCGGCCTGGAAGGTGGTGACGGTCTGGATCGGGGTGCCAAAGTCTGTGACATCGAGACGGCGGCGCATGCCCTCGGGCAAGGTGGATTTCAGGAATTCCACCACCAGGGTCTGGCCCTGCTGCCGGATGTCCACGCCCACCTGGTTGTTCGGCAGTGCCACGACCACGCGGCCGGAGCCCTCGTCACCGCGGCGGAAATCCACGTCCTTGATCGGCATGGTGTCGCGGTTGCGGTTCTCGGCAAATACTGGCGCCGCGGCGGTGGCAGCGGCTGTGGGTGCAGCCCCGGGCACGGCTTCGAGCGCCACAATCAGCGACTTGCCCTGGATCTGCGCCTTGTAGGCCGTGGCCTGTTTCAGGTTCAGCACCACCCGGGTCCGGTCACCGGCCTGGACCACGCTGACCGAGCGCAGATTGCCTTGATTCAGGTCGATGGTGGAGCGGCCCAGGCCATTGGCGATGCCCGGGAAATCGAGCGCAATGCGCGCCGGCGACTGGATGGAAAAACCGGTAGGCACGGCCGTCAACGGCTGCGACAGATCAATACGGACGAACTCAACACCTCCTTGCACGGAACCGGATACCGCCTCTATCGTGGTTTGCGCGTGGGCAGAGACTGCCACAAGAGCCAACGCCATCCACAGCAACAGCCTGCGCCACAAGTGGCTTGCACTACACCAACTCTGCTTGTTCATTTCGACCTCTCTTGCAGCTGCAACGTAGCTGTGCGTTCAATCCATTCACCCACCGCGTCCTGGACAATCTCGCGCATCGTGATTTCCGTCTCGGTGATCTTGGTGACCTTGCCATAGTTCTGACCCAGGTGGTTGCCCG
>JANMKM010000575.1:0-5792 GCA_031372035.1 Rhodoferax sp.
CATTGGGAGTGTGTGATCAGCACATTGGCAGTCATTGGCAAAACGGCCAGCAACGACTGCGACAGTTGAAAGATGCCGGAGACGGCTTCGATGATGATCAGTTAGTTGTTGTCTGTGCTGATATCGATACAGGTGGTATTGCCGCCGTAGCGCACCGTATGCGCGCCGGGTGAGGCAATCGATCCACGCACGCCCCAGAACCTGATCTTCATGCCTACACCTTGGAAAAAATCTTGGCCTCTTCGAGGACTGGCTCCAGATCGCCCAGGGAGCCGATCAGGCCGTCGAGGTCGGAACCCAGCCGTTTGACAATGGCCGGTGGGAAAGGATCAATGCAATGGTTGCCGCCAAAGCCGAAAGCCAACTTCTTGGAGATCTGGTTGGCGGCAAACACGCAGGCCACCATGTCGGTGTCCTTGAGCTCCGGGCCGTACTGGTTGCGGATGGTTTCGATGAGGGCCGGTGCAAAGCGCCATTTCTCGACCAGCATGGCGCCCACGACGGCATGGTCGGCACCAATCTCCTGTTGCAGCGCCAGATGCAGCGAACTGCCATTGGCGCTGCTGATCTCCAGCGCGCGGCGAAACTCCGCCGGCATGAACTGCGCGAAAACCACCTTGCCGAAGTCGTGCAACAGGCCGGCAATGAAGCAGTCCATCGGGTCGGCGTCATCGAGTTTGAGGGCGATGCGCTTGGCAATGCCGGCCGTGGCCAGAGAGTGCAGCAGGTATTGCTGGCCATCAAAGCCGGCGGCGTTGTCCTTGGGCAACATGCCGATGGCAGCAATACTCAGCGCCAGGTTCTTGATGGTGTTGAAACCCAGATAGACCACGGCATGGCTGATCGAGGTGATCTGCTTGGGCAGGCTGTAGTAGGCCGAGTTCACCACCTTGAGGATCTTGACCGTGACCACCGGGTCCTTGTCGATCACCTGCACCAGGTCTTTGGGCGTGCAGTTCGGGTCACGCGTGAGCTCCAGGATCTTCTCCACGCTCTTCGGGAATGCCGGCATACCGTCCACAGCGGCAGCAAGCTTCCTGGCGAGTTCGGGGCTCATGCCCGGATTGTGCTGCAAGAATGGGCCGCATCCTTGCAGGTCGCAGCGCTTCAGCGCATGCGTGTTGCCGCAAAGCCTTGCATGTCGAGCCCGGGTTCGCGTCCGGCCACCAGGTCGGCCAGCGCGCGGGCCGAGCCGCAGCTCAGGGCCCAGCCGCTGGAGCCATGGCCCAGGTTCAGCCACAGCCCGGGTATCCCGCTGGCACCGATCAGCGGCGGGCCGTCCGGCAGCATCGGCCGCGCGCCCTTCCACAACTGCACCCCCTGGCTGAGCTGCGCCGCGCCCGGAAACCAGTCGTGCAGCACCTTGTACAGCGTCGCCACCGCGGCCCTGCTGTGGCGTGCGGGCGAACCACCAATCTCGGCACTGCCGGCTACCCGCACGCGCTGGCCCAGGCGCGAGATCGCGACCTTGTAGCGCTCATCCATCACGGCACTGCGTGGTGCATTCAGCGGCTCGCGGATCGGTGCGCTGAGGGAATAGCCGTGGACCGCGGCCATGGGCACGCGCAGACCCAGCGGCCGCAGCAGACTGGCCGATTGGAGCCCGGCACACAGCGCTACGGCGTCAAAGGTTCGCGGCACGGTTTCGCCCAGGATCCGCAAAGCGACGCCGTGTTTGGTTTCGATCGCTTCCACGGTGGTGCTGAAGGCCAGTCGCACACCACGCCGCTGGGCCTCGTTCTTCAGCAGCAATGCAAACTGGCGGCAGTTCCCGACCTCGTCGCCCGGCAGGTGGATGGCGCCGGCGAACAGGGTGTCTGGGTTGAGGGCCGGCTCGATGGCGCGGGCCTGCGCGGCGTCGAGTTCGTGGAACGCCACGCCGGCGTCGCGCAATACCTGCAGGCCGGCACGCACCTGCTTGCTGTCCGCCGCGGAACGCAGCAGCACCATGTAACCTTCACTGCGGTCGTATTCGAGCTGCAGCTCGGCCGTGATCTGGTGCAGCCGCTCCCGGCTGTAGAAGGCCAGGCGCTGCAGCTGGCTGCGGTTGCGCAAGTAGGTCTGCGGTGTGCAGGCCCGGTACCACTTCCACATCCATGCCAGGTCGGCGCCCGACAGCGGCAGCCCCAGCCGCACCGGCGCGTGCCGACCCAGCAAATGGCGCAACACCTTGAATGGCATGCCGGGTGCGGCCCAGGGTGTGACGTAGCCGGGCGCGACCACGCCGGCATTGGCAAAGCTGCACTCCTCGGCGGCAGCCATGCGGCGCTCGAACAGCGTGACGTCATGGCCATCGCGCGCCAGTTCCCACGCGGTCGTGGTGCCGATGATGCCGGCACCGATCACTGCAATCCTCATAACTCCCTGACTCTCATGGTGGTCTCGCGCAGCACCCGTGGCCGGACGTCGCGAATGGCCTTGATTCTAGCTGGCAAAAGGGCCTGCAGAGTCCATGGATAAAGCACGGAGCGCTACTGAGTTGATAGCGTCTGCTCAACCGCCAGCGCCAGTTGCAGGACCGCGTCGTCGTGCAGGGCGGCATGCCAGAGCATCAGGCCCACCGGCAGTTCTTCGGCCGCATGGCAGGGCAGCGAGATCGCGCAGCCGTCCAGCAGGTTGACCACGCTGGTGTTGCGCAGCAGCTGGCCATTGGTCAGGAAAAAGGCGTCGTCGCGCTCGGCGCCAGGTGCCAGTTGCGCGATAGCCGGCGCCACGATCGGCACCGTGGGCGAGATTACGGCGTCGAAGCCTTGCAGCCGCTGTTCCACCCGCGCGATCCAGTGGCGCCGGGCTTGCAGCAGGTCGATATATTCCCAGGCCAGCATCTGCGAGCCACGCTCGATCCGGGCCCGCACCCGCGGGTCATACAGGTCGCGGCTGTGCTGCAGCAATTGCCGGTGCCAGGCATGGCTCTCCACGCCGGCGATGCCGCCCCCCGCCTGGAACAGCGGCAACTCGGCCAGTTCCGGAATGTCGATCTCCACAATCTGCATGCCGCCGGCGCGAAGGCGCTGCAGGCTGCGCTCCCAGGCCCGGGCCACGGTACTGTCCAGCCCATCCAGAAACAGCCGGCTGCACAACGCCAGACGCCAGGCGTGTACGGGTTTGGTCGAGGCCGCGACCGTGCACGCAGCCAGGACCTCGTGTACCGTGATCGCGTCGCGCACCGAGCGGGTCATGGCGCAGACCGTGTCCAGCGTAGTTGACAGCGGTATGGCGCCATGGGTGGGCACCAGCCGCGCCGTGCTCTTGAAGCCGACGATGCCATTGAGTGCCGCCGGTATCCGGATGGAACCGCCGGTGTCCGAGCCCAGGCCGACAAAGGCCGCGCCGGCGGCCACTGACACCGCCGCGCCGGACGAAGATCCGCCCGGTACCCGCGGCACGTCACTGTCACATACCGCCGCCGGGGTGCCGAAGTGCGGATTGATGCCCACACCCGAGAACGCGAACTCGACCATATTGGTGCGGCCAACGAGCGCCGCGCCGGCCTGGCGCAGCCGCGCCACAGCCGGACAGTCGTTGCTTGCCACCGGGGCGTCCTGCAGCGCGGCGGACCCGGCGGCCGTGGTCTGGCCCTGGATGTCGAACAGGTCCTTGATCGAGACTGCCAGCCCGGCCAGCGGCAGCGCCTGGTTGCGTGGCTCCAGCGCGGCGGCGCGCGCAGACTCGAACATGGTGCGCCGGAACACATGGGAGCAGGCCGGCGCGCTGGCGTTGGCAATGCAGGTCTCGATCTGGGCGGTAGCACTGGTGCTCCCGGATCGCAGGTCGAGCCGGGTCTGGTACAAGTCCGGCATCCGGGGCGGGGCAGTGGTGGCAGGCATGGTTGGGAGGGTTCGCTGTGCTATACTCTTTGGGTTTTGCTGAGTGGCCCAATATGGCCGTTTGGCGGACAAATCGCAAACCAGTCCCAATAAGGTGTTTGCGCCCGGAAAACGGTCATCGCAGATCGCAATTTCCGGGCTGCAGATGGTGGGCTGGATTTTAGACCCAACCTTTGGAGTTAAACATGTCTGTCACCATGCGTGAAATGCTGGAAGCCGGTGTCCATTTTGGTCACCAGACCCGCTTCTGGAACCCCAAGATGGCGCCGTATATTTTCGGCCATCGCAACCGTATTCACATCATCAACCTGGAAAAGTCGCTGCCGATGTTCCAGGAGGCGGCCAAGTTCGTGCGCCAACTCGCCGCTCGCCGCGGCACTATTCTGATGGTAGGCACCAAGCGTCAGGCGCGCGACACCGTGGCCGCCGAAGCGCGCCGCGCCGGCGTGTCCTTTGTGGATCAGCGCTGGCTGGGTGGCATGCTGACCAATTTCAAGACGGTCAAGACCTCGATCAAGCGCCTCAAGGACATGAAGGTCCAGCAGGAAGCCGGCCTGGACAGCATGAGCAAGAAGGAGCAGCTGATGTTCGCCCGCGAACTGGAAAAGCTGGAGAAGGACATCGGCGGCATCCAGGACATGGTGGCCTTGCCGGACGCGATTTTCGTGATCGACGTCGGCTACCACAAGATTGCCGTCGCCGAAGCCAAGAAGCTGGGCATTCCACTGATCGGCGTGGTGGATTCCAACCATTCGCCCGAAGGCATCGATTACGTGATTCCGGGTAACGACGATTCATCCAAGGCCGTGACGCTGTATGCGCGTGGCATGGCCGACGCGATTCTCGAAGGCCGCGCGAACGCGGTCGACGACGTGGTCAAGGCGGTGGCCGCGGAATCGGGCGACGAATTCGTGGAAGTCAACGAGGCTGCGGCCTGAGACTGTCCACACTCAGCCATAGGGGCTTGCGGGCCCCTTTTTTTGGCTCGGGCACGATCAAACTGAACTGAACAACGGAGAAACAAGATGGCTGCAATTACAGCGAGCATGGTGGCGGAACTGCGTGGCAAGACCGATGCGCCGATGATGGAATGCAAGCGCGCATTGACCGAGGCCGAGGGCGACATGGCCAAGGCCGAGGAACTGCTGCGCGTCAAGCTTGGCAGCAAGGCTGGCAAGGCTGCTGGTCGAATCACCGCCGAAGGCGTGGTCAGCTGCTTCATGGATGGCAACCTGGGCGCACTGCTGGAAGTCAACTGCGAGACTGACTTTGTCACCAAGAATGACAGCTTCCTCGCCCTGACCCGTGCGGCGGTGGAACTGGTGGCCCGCAACAACCCGGCCGATATCGCCGCCCTGGGCGCGCTGCCCTACAGCCAGGATGGCTTCGGCCCGACGCTGGAAGATGTGCGCCGTGGCCTGATCGGCAAGATCGGCGAGAACATGAGTTTTCGCCGCTTCAAGCGCTTTGCCTCCGGCAGCCAGCTTGCCAGCTACCTGCACGGCACCCGCATCGGCGTGGTGGTGGAGTACGCAGGCGACGCGGTGGCCGCCAAGGATGTGGCGATGCATGTGGCCGCAATGAAGCCGGTGGCGCTGTCCAGCGCCGACGTGCCGGCCGAACTGGTGGCGCGCGAGCGCTCGGTGGCGGCGGCCAAGGCGGCGGAGGACGCAGCCGTGGCGACCGCGGCCGGCAAGCCGGTGCAGTCGGCTGAGATCGTTGCCAAGCGGGTCGAAGGCGGCGTGCAGAAGTACCTCAAGGAAGTGTCCTTGCTGAACCAGTCTTTCGTGAAGAATGACAAGCAGACCGTGGAGCAGATGCTCAAGACCGCTGCGACCACGGTACAGGCTTTCACCCTGTACGTGGTGGGCGAAGGCATCGAGAAGAAGGTGGATGACTTTGCCGCCGAAGTCGCCGCCCAGGTGGCTTCCGCAAAACAGGCCGGCTGAGCCGGGCAAGCGCGGT
>JANMKM010000576.1:0-4532 GCA_031372035.1 Rhodoferax sp.
CCTGCTGGACGGCGCCGAGTTCAACAACGCCACCAGCGACCGCCTGCTGGGCTTCCCCGACGTGTCCAAGGTCTGCATGCTGCAGAGCTACCACCAGAGTGCGGAGACCTTCGAGATCATGTTCAACAAGCCAAAGTACGACGCGTTGCCGGCGAAGTTGAAGGCGATCATCTCGGGTGCGGTGGAAGCGGCCTCGGCCGACATGTCGTGGAAGGCGATCGACCGCTACTCCAAGGACTACATCGAGTTGCAGACCAAGGACAAGGTCAAGTTCTACAAGACGCCGGACTCTATCCTGCAGTCGCAGCTCAAGCTGTGGGACGCGATCATCGAGAAGAAGGCCTCGGAGAACCCGCTGTTCAAGGAAGTGCTGGAATCGCAGATGGTCTTTGCCGAGCGCGCGGTGAAATGGGACCAGGACACCTATGTCAGCCGGCGCATGGCGGTGGCGCATTTCTTCGGCGCCAAGCCGGCTGCGCCGAAGAAGGCCTGAGCATTTCTTCATCCGCAATCCGCCATCCAGCACTGGCCTGCGCGCGTCGCCGGCAAGGGCCGGGGTGGGCTGCCGCTGGTCACCCGGGGCTGATCCGGTTGGCCGCCCCGCCTCGAGCCGGTCGCCACACCAACCTGGCAGGCTGAATTTATCGGACACCTCGCGCCATGCAAAACCTGCTCCTGCTCGTTGACCGGCTCAGCACCTTCGTCGGCCAGGCGTTCTCCTGGCTGATTGTGGCGCTGACCATGCTGATTTCCTGGGAGGTGTTCTCGCGCTACGCGCTGGACCACCCCCACGCCTGGGCCTTCGACGTGATGATCATGATGTACGGCACGCTGTTCATGATGGCCGGCGCCTACACCCTGTCCAAGGCTGGCCACGTGCGCGGCGACGTGCTGTACGGATTCTTCCGGCCGCGCACCCAGGCCACGATCGACCTGATCCTGTTCATCCTGTTCTTCCTTCCGGGGGTGTTTGCCCTGACCTATGCCGGCTATTTCTATGCGGCCGAGTCATGGGCCATCAAAGAGCACTCCACCATCACCTCCGATGGTCCGGCAATCTACCCGTTCAAGACCATGCTGCCACTGGCCGGCGCGTTTCTGCTGATACAGGGCATCGTCGAGATCATCCGCTGCGTGATCTGCATCCGGCAGGGCGAGTGGCCCTCGCGCGAGGCCGACGTGGAAGAGGTCGATGTCGACAAGCTCAAGGAGATGGTGCACGTGAAGGATGACGACATCGACAGACTCGACCAGTTCGTCGTACAGCAGGGAGGCCGGACATGAAGATCCGCAAGGAACTGTGGTTCGGCTTTTCGCTGATGGCAATCATCCTGCTGGTCGTCGTGTTCTACACGCCATGGGCCAGTTTTGCCGACGGGCACCTGAGCCGGGAAGACCTGGGCTATCTCGGGCTGCTGATGCTGGCGTTGATCGTGGTGGCGATCATGTTGGGCTTTCCCACTGCCTTCACGCTGATGGGCATGGGCACCTTCTTCGGCTGGCTGGCCTACCGCAGCGTCAACCCGGAGTTGGCCACCCGGCAGATACTGGACCTGATGGTGCAGCGCGCCTACTCGGTCATGTCCAACGACGTGCTGATCGCGATCCCGCTGTTCGTCTTCATGGGCTATCTGGTGGAACGGGCCAACCTGATCGAGAAGCTGTTCAAGAGCCTGCACCTGGCGCTGGCGCGGGTGCCCGGCGCCCTGGCCGTGGCCACGATCGTGACCTGCGCGATCTTCGCCACCGCCACCGGGATCGTCGGCGCGGTGGTGACGCTGATGGGCCTGCTGGCGCTGCCGGCGATGCTGCGTGCCGGCTACAGCGTGCAGTTGGCGGCTGGCGCCATCACCGCCGGCGGCTGCCTGGGCATCCTGATCCCGCCCTCCGTTCTGCTGATCGTCTACGGCGCGACCGCCGGCGTGTCGGTGGTCAAGCTCTATGCCGGCGCGTTCTTCCCCGGCATCATGCTCGCCGGCCTGTATGTGGGCTATGTGATCATCGTGGCCAAGTGGAAGCCGCACCTGGCGCCGCCCTTGCCCGAGAGCGAACGGATCGTTCCCCTGCCGCCGGTCGCAGCTTCGCTGGCGGTGCGCAACCACAATGCGATCGCCGGCTTGTTCGGTGGCTTGAAGGACCCGTCCCTGCCCAGGCCGACGGTGGTCGGCCAGCTCCTGATTGCCCTGGTCCCGGCGATCGCGATCATTGCCCTGATGGCGGTCATGTACGTCTCGGTCACGGCACCCTTGGCCGTGGTCGATACCACCGGGCTGGTGGAATCGGGTGGCGGAGTGGTCGCAGCCGCCGACGAAAAACCGGCCGAATCGGCCGGGGTGCAGGAGCCGCCGGTGGAAGGCGGATTGTCGGAGCCACCGGCTGAAGGTGCGGGACTGAAGGAGCCGCCGGCCGAAGTCGGCGCGATCGTGGCACCGGCAAGCCAGGCCGCTGCCGCACCCGCATTGAAGCCGGTCAACACCGCTCCGGCTGCAGCCGCGCCGGCCAGTGCGCCTGCGGCCGAGCGGGTGCCGGCGCCGACTTGGTACTGGATCGTGCTGGGCCTTGGAGCGGGGCTGGCGCTGCTGATCAACTGGCTGATGAACTGGCAGCGGCTGGAAATCTTCAAGATGCTGCTGGCGTCGTTCTTCCCGCTGGCGGTGCTGATCATTGCGGTACTGGGCTCGATCGTGTTCGGCCTGGCGACACCGACCGAAGCCGCCGCCGTGGGCGCTTTTGGCGGCTGTGTGCTGGCTGCGGCCTATCGCTACATGTACGCATGCAGCCACTATCCCGACAACGCCGTCCGCAAGACCCTCGGCGAACTCGGCGGCATCATCAAGGAATCCTCCTTCCTGACCGCCAAGACCAGTGCCATGGTCTGCTGGCTGTTCGTCGGCTCGTCCATCTTCTCGGCTTCGTTTGCGCTGCTAGGCGGCCAGGAGATCATCGAGCGCTGGGTGCTCTCCCTGGGCCTGAACACCTTGCAGTTCATGCTGCTGTCGCAGTTCATCATCTTCATCCTGGGCTGGCCGCTGGAGTGGACCGAGATCATCGTGATCTTCATGCCGATCTTCATTCCGCTGCTGGTCAAGTTCAATGTGGACCCGCTGTTCTTTGGCCTGCTGGTGGCGCTGAACCTGCAGACCGCGTTCCTGTCGCCGCCGGTGGCGATGGCGGCCTTCTATCTGAAAGGGGTGTCGCCAAAGCATGTGACGCTGAACCAGATATTCGCCGGGATGATGCCGTTCATGGGCATACAGGTGCTGGCGCTGGCGCTGCTGTACGCCTTCCCGGCCATCGGCCTGTGGCTGCCGAGCCTGCTCTACAAATAAGGCCTGGTCCGCTTCGTGCGGGCGGGTCGCGGCGTCCGGGGCACCGGCCGCCCGGGCCAACTTCGGTGGCCTCTGGCTGATGGAGCCGGGCTATCTGCTGATGCCTGTAAGATTGACGTTTACGTAAACGTCAAGCAAGGCGGGGCTGTTCCAATGGCGGTCCACGCTGGAGATATGCCATGACCGACCTGTCCGCCGAATACAAGGCGCTTGCCAACTACCGCCCGCTCCACAAGGTGCGTTTTGTCACGGCTGCGAGCCTGTTTGACGGGCACGACGCGGCCATCAACATCATGCGCCGCATCCTGCAGGGCATGGGCGCCGAGGTGATCCACCTGGGCCACAACCGCAGCGTGGATGAGGTGGTGACAGCCGCCCTGCAGGAAGATGTGCAGGGCATTGCCATCAGTTCCTACCAGGGCGGCCACGTCGAATACTTCAAGTACATGGTGGACCTGCTGCGCGCCCGTGGTGGCGCCCATATCCAGGTGTTTGGCGGCGGCGGCGGCGTGATCGTGGCGCCCGAGATCCGTGAACTGCAGGCCTATGGCGTGGCCCGCATCTTCAGCCCGGAAGATGGCCAGAAAATGGGCCTGGCCGGGATGATCGGCGAGATGGTGATGCGCTGCGACCAGGAGCTCAGCGGCCATGCGCCAAAGGCGCTGGAAGCCATCCAAGGGCATGGCGAGCTGAACTGGCGGGCCCTGGCGCAACTCATCACCGCACTGGAAAATGACAAGGCCGACGCGGCGCTGGTGCAGGAGTTGCGGGTCCAGGCGGCTACCAGGAAAGTGGCCGTGCTGGGCATCACCGGCACCGGCGGCGCCGGCAAGTCGAGCCTGACCGACGAGCTGATCCGCCGGCTGCGGCTGGACCAGGATGACAGCTTGCGCGTGGCGATGATCTCGATCGACCCGAGCCGGCGCAAGAGTGGCGGCGCGCTGCTGGGGGACCGGATTCGCATGAACGCCATTGGGCCGTGGAGCCAGGGTCAGCGTGTATTCATGCGTTCGCTGGCCACGCGCGACGCCGGTAGCGAAATCTCGGCTTGCCTGCCAGATGTCATTGCCGCCTGCAAGGTCGCTGGCTTTGATTTGATCGTGGTCGAGACCTCGGGCATTGGCCAGGGCGACGCCGCCATCGTGCCGCATGTGGATGTGCCGCTGTATGTGATGACACCGGAGTTCGGCGCCGCCAGCCAGC
>JANMKM010000577.1:0-5984 GCA_031372035.1 Rhodoferax sp.
ATATGGCCGGGGCAGTTCATCGGCTTCAGGGCGAAATCACGCTTTTCACTTTCGGTCGTGAACATGTTGTCGCGGTACTTGTCCCAGTGGCCGGTTTTTTCCCACAGCGTCTTGTCGAGCAGTTGCGGACCCTTGACTTCCTGATAGCCGTTGTCCTGATACACCTTTCGCATGTACTGCTCGACGCCCTGCCAAACCGTCCAGCCCTTGGGATGCCAGAACACCAGGCCCGGCGCATGCTCGTCGATGTGGAAAAGGTCGAGATCCCTGCCGAGTTTTCGATGATCCCGCCTGTCGGCCTCCTCGATTCGGCGCACATAGTCTTCAAGCTGCTTTTTGTCCGCCCAGGCGGTGCCGTAAATGCGCTGGAGCTGCTCGTTTTTCGCGTCGCCGCGCCAGTAGGCGCCCGACAGGCGGGTGAGCTTGAAGACCTTCAAAAAACGCGTATTGGGCACGTGCGGCCCGCGGCACATATCGACATATTCCTGGTGGTAGTAAAGCCCCATGGCCTTTTCATCGGGCATGTCGTCGACCAGCCGCAGCTTGTAGTCTTCGCTGCGCGCGCTGAACACCTCGATCACCTCGGCGCGAGGCGTCACACGCTTGACCACATCGTAATCCCGCGCGATCAGCTCGCGCATCCGCGCCTCAATGGCCGCCATGTCGTCGGGCGTGAACGGCCGTTCGTAAGCGATGTCGTAATAGAAACCCTCTTCGATCACCGGCCCGATTACCATTTTCGCGGTAGGAAATAACTGCTTGACCGCATGGCCCACCAAATGCGCGGTCGAGTGGCGAATGATCTCCAGCCCGTCGTTATCTTTCGGCGTGATGATCTGCAGCCGCGCGTCGTGCTCGATACGGTCACCAGCATCGACCAGCCGCCCGTCCACCTTGCCCGCCACCGTCATCTTCGCCAGTCCGGGGCCGATGGACGCGGCGACCTCGGCCACGGTCACCGGGCCGGGATAGTCGCGTTTGGAACCATCGGGAAGCGTGATTTGAATCATGGTGGCGAACACAAAAATGAAAAAAGCGCGGACAAGCCGCGCGTGGAAAAACTGAAAGCCGGAATGGCGCAATTTTACGCCGCGCCGGCCTTTCCCTCAGCTCAGTGGAACTGCTCTTCCTCGGTCGAGCCGGTCAGCGCGGTCACACTCGACTTGCCGCCCTGGATCACGGTGGTCACTTCGTCGAAGTAGCCGGTGCCGACTTCCTGCTGGTGCGAGACAAAGGTGTAGCCGCGGTCGCGGGCGGCGAATTCGGGCTCCTGCACTTTCTCGATATAGGCGGTCATGCCGCGCGCCACGTAGTCCTGCGCCAAGTCGAACATGTTGTACCACATGGAGTGGATGCCGGCGAGCGTGATGAACTGGTACTTGTAACCCATGGCGCCGAGCTCGCGCTGGAACTTGGCGATGGTCGCGTCGTCCAGGTTCTTCTTCCAGTTGAACGACGGCGAGCAGTTGTAGGCCAGCATCTTCCCAGGGTGCTTGGCGTGCACGGCGTCGGCAAACTTCTTGGCGAAGTTCAGGTCAGGCGTGCCGGTCTCGCACCACACCAGATCGGCATAGTCGGCATAAGCGACAGCGCGCGAGATCGCCTGCTCGATGCCCTTGCGCGTCTTGTAGAAGCCTTCAGCAGTGCGCTCACCCGTCAGGAACGGCTTGTCGTTCTCGTCGTAGTCGCTGGTGAGCAGGTCTGCGGCCTCGGCATCGGTGCGGGCAATCACCAGGGTCGGCACGCCACTCACGTCAGCCGCCATGCGCGCAGCGATCAGCTTCTGGCAGGCCTCGGCCGTGGGCACCAGCACCTTGCCACCCATGTGGCCACACTTCTTCACCGAAGCCAGTTGGTCTTCAAAATGCACACCAGCAGCGCCCGCCTTGATCATGGCCTTCATCAACTCAAAAGCGTTGAGCACGCCGCCAAAGCCGGCTTCGGCATCGGCGACGATCGGCGCGAAATTGTCGATATAGCCCGGGTCACCAGCGTCAATGCCCTTGGAGTGCTGGATCTCGTCGGCACGGCGGAAGGTGTTGTTGATGCGCTCCACCACCGTCGGCACCGAGTCCACCGGATACAGCGACTGGTCCGGATACATCGACGCGTAGGAGTTGTTGTCAGCCGCGACTTGCCAGCCCGACAGGTAGATGGCCTTGACGCCAGCTTTCACCTGCTGCATGGCCTGGCCACCGGTCAGCGCACCCAGGCAATTGACATAGGCCTCGGTGTTAACCAGGTCCCACAGCTTCTCGGCGCCCCGCCGGGCCAGCGTGTGCTCGATCGGGAACGAACCGCGCAGGCGCACCACTTCGGCCGCGCTGTAGCCGCGCTTGATGCCTTTCCAGCGCGGATTGGTGGCCCAATCCTTTTCCAAGGTTTCCGCTTGCTGCTGACGGCTGAGTTGTTCGCTGAGGGCTTGGGGCATGACATCACTCCTGAGGTTGGTTGAAACTGCTGCATTCCTGCCGGCGGCATGCGAATGACCATGGGAGTACTTTAAGTCTTGTATAAGACCATGTAAATATCTTATGTCTTATATAAGACAAATATTTATGTGTTTATTTTCAATAGCTTACGAAGTCGATTTTACTATATGCAATTCAATCTCTCACATTGAGAAATTATTCTGCAGCGCAGCATCGTGCGTTTCCACATTATGAAAATAGATTTCGATAGGCTAGCCATCGCGCAGCAGCCAATCACCACTGGCAATCACCGGCACGCCCGCTACGTAGGCCGGATTGATCTCATACACCAGACACTGCAGTCGCTGACCCGCGACCTGCACCGGCACTTCGCGCTTGCGGTATTCATCCCGGCGCTGCGGATAGATCTCCTCGATCTCGTCCAGCAGCCGCTCCAGCGCCGGTTCGATGGCATAGACCTCGCCCGCGACGCTTGGCGCTGCCACCGGCGCGCCGCCTTGCATCGTACCGCCGGGCTGCATCTGCTCGCCCAGAACCACTCCCGGACAGCCGCCCAGGTGGTACATCGTCCCGGCAATCCAGCCCTGACCCACCAGTCGCGGCGCCGGCTGCAGCCGTGTCATGTCGTTGGCCTGACCTCGGCGCAGCGTGCCGTAAACAAAGACGCAACGGCCGGTGTCTGGCAACGGCGTCGGATCGGCATTGGCATCGGGCATGATTCGCAACTCCTGCATTCAAAACCAACAGTCTATTGAATCCCGTCGCCAAGAAAGCTCTGGCCTACGGCTGCCTGGCCCTGAGCATGGCCATCGTAGGCAGCTACGTCGCACTGTCCAAGCCCCTGGTGGCTGCGCTGCCGGTGTTCCTGCTGGCCTGGTTGCGTTTCGGCATCGGCGGTCTGGCGGTGCTGCACGGGCTCAAGAGGCCTTCCAACGAACCAAGGATGAGCGGCCGTACCCAGACGCTGGTGTTTCTGGAATCCCTGCTCGGCAACTTCCTGTTCTCGATCTGCATGCTCTACGGCGTGAGCATGACCAGCGCGGTCTCGGCCGGCGTCATCATGGCCTCGATCCCGGCGGTGGTGGCACTGCTCAGCTGGGCCACGCTGGGTGAGCGCATCGGCGCCCGCATTTGGGCTGCAATCGCCTGCGCCGCCATCGGCACCGGGTTGCTGGCGCTGTCGAAGGCGCCAACCGGTGGCGCGGCTGCAGACGGCAATGCGCTGCTGGGCAATGCCCTGGTCTTCGGCGCGGTGCTGTGTGAGGCCTCCTATGCGGTGATCGGAAAGAAGCTCACGGGCGTGCTCGGGCCGAAGCGCATCACCGCCCTGATCAACCTGTGGGGCTTTGTCCTGATGACGCCCGGCGGCGCCTATCTGGCCTGGAGCTTTGACTTCGGCACCTTGAGCGGCGGCACCTGGCTGTTGCTGGTGTTCTACGCCCTGGCCGCCAGTGTCTGGACAGTGTGGCTATGGATGACCGGTCTGCGCACCGTGCCGGCTGCCAAGGCCGGCATCTTCACTGTACTGCTACCGGTCTCTGCGGCGCTGGTGGGCGTGCTGTTCCTGGGCGAGACACTGGACGGGTTGCAGGCGCTAGCCCTGTGCGTGGCCCTGCTGGGAGTGCTGCTGGCCACTCTGCCGTTGCCTGCGCGCCGCTGAAAAAAAAGCAACACCCCAGAGCGAAATAAAGTGCCATTTCGCTTGGAAACGCGCTTTTTCTCCAGTAGCATCCGCAGTGCCAGCGAAGAAGCGATTTTTCATTGGTGAAAGTACTCAACTTCAAGAAGGAAAATTCAACATGGCAACTGCAAAGAAAGCTCCGGCAAAAAAAGCTGCGCCGGCGAAGAAGGCGGCTCCTGCGAAGAAGGCTGCGCCAGCCAAGAAAGTAGCGGCTAAGGCCCCAGCCAAGAAGGCTGCTCCGGCCAAGAAGGCTCCTGCGAAGAAGGCTGCCCCGGCCAAGAAGGCTCCCGCCAAGAAGGCCCCGGCCAAGAAGCGCGCCGTCAATGCCGCTTTCATGAAGGCCCTGACGCCCAGCGCAGCCCTGGCTGCCATCGTCGGCGCGAGCCCGCTGCCCCGTACCGAGGTGGTGAGCAAGCTGTGGACCTACATCAAGAAGAACAAGCTGCAGGACGCGGTCAACAAGCGCATGATCAATGCCGACGCCAAGCTGAAGGAAATCTTCGGCAAGATGCAAGTCTCGATGTTCGAGATGGCCGGCCTGATTGGCAAGCACCTGAAGTAACAGCACCCTCTGTTGCGAAGAAGGCCGGCGCGAGTCGGCCTTTTTTTCGTCGCCCACGCACCCGTCCAACGCCCACATGCTGCGCTTCCTGCTGACCCGCCTGAGCCTTGTCATACCGACCTTTTTCGGTATGACGCTGCTGGCGTTCTTCCTGATCCGGTTGGTGCCGGGCGACCCGAACGAGACCATGGCCGGCGAGCGCGGCATCGACGCAGCGCGTCACGCCAAGCTGCTGCATGAATACGGCCTGGACCGGCCGGTGATCGTGCAGTACGGCATTTACATCGGCCGGGTGCTGCAGGGGGATCTGGGCAAGTCGATCGTGACCCAGACACCGGTGCTCAATGAGTTCCTGGCGCTGTTCCCGGCCACGATAGAACTGGCGCTGTGCGCCATGCTGTTTGCCTTGGTCATCGGTATTCCGGCCGGCATCATCGCCGCGGTGCGGCGCAACACGGTGCTCGACCATGGTGTGATGGGCGTGTCGCTCACCGGCTATTCGATGCCGATCTTCTGGTGGGGCCTGCTGCTGATCCTGCTGTTCTCGGTACAACTGGGCTGGACGCCGGTGTCGGGCCGGATCGCGGTCAAGTACTTCATCGAGCCGACCACCGGCTTCCTGTTGATCGACAGCCTGCTCTCCGGCGAGAAAGGCGCGTTCTGGTCTGCGGCCACGCACCTGATCCTGCCCACCATCGTGCTCGGCACCAATCCGCTGGCGGTGATCGCCCGGATGACGCGCTCCGCCATGCTGGAAGTACTGGGTGAAGACTACATCCGCACCGCCCGCGCCAAGGGCCTGTCCACCGTGCGGGTGGTGGCGCTGCACGCACTGCGCAACGCCCTCATTCCAGTGGTGACCGTGATCGGTTTGCAGGTCGGCGTGCTGTTCACCGGCGCCATCCTGACCGAAACCATTTTCTCCTGGCCTGGCGTCGGCAAGTGGCTGATCGAAGCCATCAGCCGGCGCGACTATCCGGTGCTGCAAGGTGGCATCCTGCTGCTGGGCGTGATCGTCATGGCCGTGAACCTGCTGGTCGATATCACCTACGGCATCATCAACCCCCGCATCCGGCACCAGCGATGAGCAGCGCCACCACCACCATGACCCCGGACCCAGCGGCGCCGCCACACCCGTTGCGCGAATTCTGGCGTGGCTTCTCGGCCAACAACGGTGCCATGGCGGGGCTGGTGATCGTGTTCGGCGTATTGCTGCTGGCGCTGTTTGCGCCGTGGATCGCGCCTTATGCCCCCGACCTCACCGACAACAGCGTATTCCTCAAGCCGCCCGCCTGGCAGGCTGGTGGCT
>JANMKM010000601.1:0-1509 GCA_031372035.1 Rhodoferax sp.
CCTGGCTGCGCAAGCGCCCGCCGTCGAAGATCGGCTGCAACAGCGAGGCGCCCAGCGCCTTGTACAGGGACACGGCGGCCTGCAACCGCGCCAGGCGCAGTTGCGCCAGCTGGTCCTGGGCGGCGAACAGGCTGCGCTGGGCTTCGAGCAGGGTCAGCTGGTCGTCAGCGCCGCCGCGGTAGCGCGCCTCGGCCAGCTGCAGTGCGCGCTGCAGCTGCGCCAACACCTGCTGCTGCAAGGCTTCCTGGCTGCGGGCGCGGCTGCTGGCAGCCAATGCGCCTTCCACATCGGCCAGTGCGGCGTACACCGCCTTGCGGTAGGACTCCACCAGTTCGCGCTGGCGTGAACTGGCCACTGCCACCTGGCTGCGCAAGCGCCCGCCGTCGAAGATCGGCTGCAACAGCGAGGCGCCCAGCGCCAGCGTTGCCGTGGGGGAGCTCAGCACATTGATCAGCGCATTGCTGGCCAGCCCGGCCGACGCCGTCAGGGAGATGCCGGGCAGCAAGGCGGCTCGCGCCGCAGCCACATTGGCGCCTGCCGCCTGCAGCTGGGCCTCGGCCACGGCCAGATCGGGCCGGCGCAACAGCAACTCGGACGGCAACCCCATGGCCACCTCCGGCACGCTCAGGCTGGCCACTGTATTCCCTGCAAGCTCGAAACCTTCAGGCGGGCGGCCCGCCAGGATGGCCAGCGCGTACAGGGTCTGGCGTTCCTGCAGTTCCAAAGCCACGATGGCGCTGCGCAAGCCCAAGACTGCTGCCTGCTGCCGCGCCCCGTCCAGCGGCGGGGCCGCACCATAGCGCACCCGCGCATCCACCACCTTGAACACCCGCTCGCCAATCGCCAGGTTCTCCCGCGCCGTGGCAATACGGCCGCGCAGCGACAGCAGCGACAGATAGCCACTGGCCACGCCAGCCTGCAGGCTCAGGAGCACCCCATCCGCATCAAAACGCGCAGCCTGTTCCAGCGCCTGGGCTGCGCGCCGGCCGGCGGCGTTGCCACCCCACAGGTCCAGCTCGTAGATGGCACTCAAGCCCAGGTTGGACGAACTGGCGCCGCTCCAGTCCGAGCCGCTGACCCGGGTCTCGCGGTGGCCAGTGCCCGCGCTCAGGCTCAGCGCAGGAAACAGGCTCGCACCCGCGATGTTGGCCTGTGCCTCGGCCTGCAGCACATGCTCACGGGCAATGGCCGTGTCCGGACTGGCCAGCGCGGCGGCCTGCACCAGCGTGGACAGCGCGGTCGAGCCAAAGGCGCCCCACCAGTTACCCGTCGGGCTTGCCCCCGCCTGGGTGACCGCTTCGCTCCACGCCGTGGGCATTGCCGGCCCGGCAGGCGCTGCATCCTGCGTGATGGCGCAGGAGCACAGCACCAGCGCTGTCAGCACGGCCACCGCGAGAGGGCAACGTGGCGCCATCATGTTGCCAGCGCCACGATCGGGTCCACCATCGCCGCCTTGCGCGCCGGGATGTAGCCAAACACCAGCCCGGTGGCAAAGGCGCAGCCGAAGGC
>JANMKM010000146.1:0-12450 GCA_031372035.1 Rhodoferax sp.
AAGGTTCGTCCCTGTGGCAGGTTCTGCTGGTACTGGCCCCCTGCCGCCATCATTTTTTGAGGCGCGCCTGAATCGCGCAAAAGCTTGAGCAGCAGGCGCACGGAGTCTGCCAATGGCTTGAGCTTGGAGCACCATCGGTCCAGGTCCGCATGCCGGGTGGTGACACTTTCATGTTGCCACGCGTAGTACGCGGGTAAATCGAATTCGCAGGTGCCGCCGGGAATCCCGACGCGGCTGCGGATACTCATGAGCCAGTCGTTTTCCGTCAATGGTTGCCCGACCTTGCCAGGCAGGCTGTTGAGTGCCCCAAAGCCGCTGTCCAGCTGTTTGATCACATCATCCAGAATGGTCTGCGAAATCGCCGGATTGCCACGATACGCATTGAGAATCTGCTTCTGCTTTTCAAGATCTTTCAGCACGTCGGACTTGAGGTCAGCGCGAGCTCCTACATCCATGACTTCAAAGATGGTGGTCAACGCATAGTGGTGATCCAGTGGATGCTCGCGCGCGACCAACTCGCCGAGTTGGCGGAACAGGTGTTCAAGCCGCAAATAGGTGCGGATTCGCTCATTGAATGGGTATTCGTAAAGAATCACACTGATGGTTCCGAAGGGTCGCTGGCAACAGGGGATGATAGCCCGAAGCGCAGGGCCAAACTGCTCACTTGCTCGCCCAGTTCGGCCAGGGAAAGACCGGCATTGAATACGACGGCGTCTGCCGCAGCCAGTCGACGCTCCCGTGGGGCCTGCGAAGCGATGATGGCGGTGATCTCAGCTGGCTGCAACCCGCTGCGCTGCATGACACGCTCCACCTGAAGTTCGGCAGTGCAGTCGACCACGAGCACCCAATCCAGGCGTTTGCGCCAACGTCCGGATTCAACCAGCAAAGGAATGTCGAAAACCACACAGGTAGCGCCAGCCAAGGTCGCTTCATGCAACTTCCGGGATGTCTCCTGTCCGACCAAGGGGTGGATGATGGCTTCCAGCCGTTTGCGGGCGCTGCTATCGGTGTAAGCCAGCTCACGCATCCGGGCACGGTCCAAGGCACCTGAGGAATCAAGGATGTCGGCTCCGAATTCGGCCACGATGGCGGGGCAAGCGGCACCGCCAGCTGCCGTCATACTCCGGGCTATGGCGTCGGCATCGATGATGGTGGCTCCGGATGCCTCTAGCACACCGGCTACGGTGCTTTTGCCGCTGCCGATGCCGCCCGTAAGCCCGACACGGACCGGCGTGGTCACCACCCTAGAGCCCGATGAATTGCAGTATTGCCTGGGGTCCGAACACCATGGCCGTGAGGCCCGCCCCGGCCAGGAACGGACCGAAAGGCACGTAACCGCCTTCGCGCAAGCCAGTACTGAATTTCAAGCCGATACCAACTGCGGCGCCAATGACCGAGGCCATCAGGATCATGGGGACCAATGCTGTCCAGCCAAACCACGCGCCCAGAGCCGCGAACAGCTTGAAATCGCCATAGCCCATGCCTTCCTTGCCGGTCAGCAATTTGAAACCCCAATATATGGACCAGAGGCTGAGGTAGCCGCCAATGGCCCCCCACACTGCCGACTGCAGAGGAGCGGCTGTCCATTGCAGTGCCGCCGCGATCAATCCGGCCCATAGCAAAGGCAGTGTGATGTCGTCCGGCAAGAGCGTCGTATCCCAGTCAATCAGGGTTAGCGCCAACAATGCGGCAGAAAATCCACTCCAGGCGAAAGCTGTGGTGCTGAGCCCCCAGCGCCAGGCACACAGGAAGAAGAGCGCGCCTGTTGCCAATTCGACCACGGGATAGCGCATGCTAAATTCACTGCCACAGGCGGAGCAGCGACCGCGCAAAAACAGATAACTGAACACCGGGACATTTTCGAACCAGCGAAGCTGGTGCTGGCACTGCTGACAGCGCGAGCGAGGCACCATCAAATTGAATGTCGCAACGGCCACGGGCTCCAGCTTGTTCAGGCTGGCACATTCGGCAGCCCATTGCCGCTCCAGCATTTTTGGCAAGCGGTAAATCACAACATTTAGAAAGCTGCCAATCATCAGCCCCACCACACCGCCCAGAGCGGCGTCAATCCCCGCCGAAACCACCATCAGACAACCTGACCAATCTTGAAGATCGGGAGGTACATGGATACGACAATGCCACCAATGACGGTCCCCAACACCACGATGATGATGGGCTCCATCAGACTGGAGATGCCGGCCACCATGTCGTCCACCTCGGCCTCATAGAAATCGGCCGCCTTGCCAAGCATGTGGTCTATGGAGCCGGACTCTTCGCCGATGGCGCACATTTGCAGCACCATCGTTGGAAACAGATTTGCATTGGTCATGGCCACGGTCAGCGCGGTACCGGTCGATACTTCGTGCTGAATCTTGAGGGTGGCCTGCTGATAGACGGAGTTGCCCGAAGCACCGCCCACGGAATCCAGCGCTTCGACAAGCGGAACACCAGCGGCAAACATCGTCGCCAGGGTGCGCGTCCAGCGGGCAATGCACGACTTGTCGACCAGGGCCCCGAAAATCGGCAACTTGAGCATCACCCGGTCCATGAACATCTGCATGCGCTCACTGCGCCTCCAGGCTTCCATGAAGAAGTAGAAACCACCACCAATCCCGCCAAAAATCAGCCACCAATACTTGACGAAGATCTCGCTCATGGCGATCACGATCAATGTTGGCGCCGGCAGGTCAGCGCCAAACGAGGTGAAAACCTCCTTGAAGGCTGGAATCACGAAAATCATGGTCACCGCTACCACGACGAAAGCCACCACCAGAACCGAGATCGGATACATCAGCGCGGACTTGATCTTGGACTTGATGGCCTCGGTCTTCTCCATGTAGACGGCAAGCCGGTCCAGCAACTGGTCCAGAATGCCGGCCTGCTCGCCGGCTTCGACCAGATTGCAGTAGAGGTTGTCAAAGTAACGCGGAAACTTGCGGAATGCAACGCTCAGCGAAGTACCGGTCTCGACATCGGTGCGAATGTCATTGAGCAGCTTCGTGACGCTGGGGTTCGGGTTGCCACGGCCGACGATGTCAAAGGCCTGGAGCAGGGGCACGCCGGCCTTCATCATCGTCGCCAGCTGGCGGGTGAATATCGCCATGTCCTTGGGCTTGATCGTGCGGCCCGCGCTCATGCGCCGCTTCTTGATCTTGGTGGGAATGACGCCTTGGCGGCGCAAGGCTGCACGCACTTGGTTTTCGCCGGCAGCTCTGGTTTCCCCGCGGACCTGCTTGCCGTTGCGGTCCTTGCCCTCCCACTCGAAGACGGTCTCTTTCGCTTCCTTGGGTGCTGCAGTAGCCATAGTCTTGATTGTGGTCCTTGACGTTATTCGTTCGTTACGGCCAGCACTTCTTCCAGTGAAGTCAAGCCCTGCTTGACCTTGTGCAAGCCCGATTCGCGCAAGGTGCGCACGCCTTCAATGCGGGCTTGAGCGGCAATCTCCAGCGCACTGCCGTCGCGCAGAATGATGCGTTGAAGGTCATCGCTGATCGGCATGACCTGATAAATGCCGACCCGACCCTTATAGCCGTTGTTGCACATGGAACAGCCCACCGGGCGATAGCTGATCCAACTGCCGTTAACCTCAGACTCGTCAAAGCCGGCATCCAGAAGAGCCTTCTTGGGCAAGTCTGCCGGCGCCTTGCAGTTGGTGCAGAGCCTGCGTGCCAGCCGCTGGGCCGTAATGAGGATGACACTGGAGGCAATATTGAAGGGCGGGATACCCATGTTGCGCATGCGCGTCAACGTGGTGGGGGCATCGTTGGTGTGGAGCGTTGACAACACCAAGTGGCCTGTTTGGGCAGCCTTGATGGAAATGTCAGCGGTTTCGAGATCGCGAATCTCGCCGACCATGATGATGTCCGGGTCCTGGCGCAGGAACGATCGCAGCGCCGCCGCAAAACTCAGGCCAGCTTTGTCATTGACGTTGACCTGATTTACTCCGGGCAAATTGATTTCTGCCGGGTCTTCTGCCGTGGCGATATTGACGCCAGGTTTGTTCAACATGTTCAAGCAGGTGTACAGCGACACTGTCTTGCCAGACCCGGTGGGCCCGGTGACGAGCACCATGCCATACGGCCTGCCTATGGCATGCAGCAGCCGTTCCTTTTCTTCAGGCTCGTAGCCCAGGGCGTCAATACCCAATTTGGCACTACTGGGGTCCAGAATGCGGATCACAATCTTTTCGCCATGAAGCGTGGGCAGCGTGCTGACGCGGAAGTCGATAACCCGATTCGGGCCGATCTTCAGCTTCATCTTGCCATCCTGGGGAATCCGCTTCTCGGAGATGTCCATCCGAGAGATCACCTTGATGCGCGAAGCCAGTTTGTCCTTGATTGCAATCGGCGGCGCCGCAATTTCCCGCAACTCACCGTCGATGCGGAAGCGTACGCGGTAGGTATGCTCATAGGGCTCAAAATGCAGGTCCGAAGCCCGCATGCTGAAGGCATCCATCAGCATCTTGTGCAGGAACTTGACGACCGGCGCATCTTCGACCTCCGAAACCTGGGCTTGCTCGCCCTCAGACACACCATCGACTGACGCCTCGTCAAATTCGAACTCGCTGCCGATGATGTCTTCCATCGTCTCGGTCGTAGTGGTTGCGTTCGCCTCCACCAGACGCAACAACTTGTCATATTCGGCAATGACCCAGTCGACGCCCGATTGAGACGCAAACTTGATCTTCTCCGCAGCCTCCTGATCAGATGGGTCTGCTGTTGCGACGATCAGACGGTTGTTGCGTTTGTTCAGTACAACAACCCTGTAACTCTGGCAGATTTTCGGATCCAGCAACCCTTTGGGAAGGCGCTGCGCGTCGATGGCATCGAGGTCTACCAAGGGGGCCGCATAGGCGGAAGACATGGTGTGCGCCAAGTCGAAAGCCGACACTGCGCCAGACCCGGTCAACTCGGCAATGAAACTCGTGCGTCCACTGGACGCCTTGCGATAAATGTCCTCTGCAGACTTCTGCCCCAACTTGCCGGCCAGAACCAATGCGCGGCCCAAGCCTGAAAGCGCAATCGATGGGGATTCGCGGTTGACGGTATCTACAGCTGCCATGACCCGAAAATGTACTACGTCGGAGGGGAATCACCTAATGATCGCACGTTGCTGGAGGCAACAGGAAATCGGGAGATTGACAATGGTTGTCCAGCGCCTTTCGCTGCCATGGACCGCGACGATTGGCAGCAAAACAGTCTAGCAAGCAGTAGTTTGGACGCCCGATCCCATGGCGTGTGCGGCGAATGACTCGAACTGTTGCGAGTTTCGTCGATACCCAACTTCGATTGCGTCTCACAGAATCGGCGCATTCTCTGCAATCGCCAGCACGAAGTCGCATACCTGATGTTGTGCTTCATTTTCAATTTTATCCTATTTGCGCACAAATGATCTGCAGGTTATATTTGCAATAATTGCTTATCGTTGAGGATTACAAGGAAATACTAATTGTGAATGATCTTATTGAAATTCAAAATCAGATTGAAAAACTGCAGAAACAAGCTGGTGATATCAAGGCCCGAGAGTTTGACAAAACTGTCAAGGAGATTCTTGCGAAGATGAATGCCTTCGGCATTACTTTGAAGGATCTGCAGTCAAGCAAGGTGCGCTTGGACAAAGGCTCGACCAAGGGTGCCGGTCAGACAAAGTCCAAAGGCATTCAAAAGGCCGCCGGATCGACTGTGCCTGCCAAGTATCGGGGGCCAAACGGAGAGACTTGGAGTGGGCGAGGACTCATGCCGCGCTGGTTGTCGCAGTTGGTCGCCCAGGGAAGAGTACGGGATGAGTTCGCTATCAAGAGTTGAATTGTTTACTTGAAATGCTGGGCACTGCTCAAGGGAATTGCTCTGCACTGGATAGCAGCTGCCCTTGTTGGTCCTTCTGCGATAGCACCGGTGGCATTTCGGTTGGCCATGAAATTCCGAGCGTTGGATCATTCCAGGCAATAGTTCGTTCGAACTCCGGAGCCCAGTAGTTCGTTGTCTTGTACAAGAATTCCGCTACGTCGGACAGTACCAGAAAGCCATGTGCAAACCCTTCGGGTATCCATAGCATGCGCTTGTTTTCCGAGGAGAGCTCTGCCCCAACATACTGGCCATAAGTCGGTGAACTGCGACGAATGTCCACCGCAACATCGTAGACCGCGCCATGAACAACCCGGACCAACTTGCCTTGAGGTTGTTGAATTTGGTAATGAAGCCCTCGCAATACATTTTTTGTCGAATGGCTGTGGTTGTCTTGCACAAAATTGATGGACTTTCCGAGGGCTCCGGAAAAGTCCCGATGGTTGTAACTTTCAAAGAAGAACCCCCGTGCATCGCCGAATACCCTAGGTTCCATGAGAAGCACATCGGGGATGGTAGTCGGGATCATCCTCATGGCTGATACCCGTCTCGAAGCAGGCCCTTCAAGTACTGCCCGTAACCATTCTTGGCCAATGGTTCTGCCAGGCGTTCCAGTTGCGCTGCGTCGATAAAGCCGCGTCGAAATGCAATTTCTTCCGGACAGGCGACTTTGAGTCCTTGACGGTGTTCGATGGTCTGAATGAAATTGCTGGCTTCGATCAGGCTTTCATGGGTGCCCGTGTCAAGCCACGCATAGCCACGCCCCATGATCTCGACGCTGAGGAGACCTTGTTCCAAGTAGACGCGATTGAGGTCCGTGATCTCCAGTTCGCCGCGGGCCGATGGCTTGAGTGCTGCCGCAATATCTGCAACTTGACTGTCATAGAAGTACAGGCCAGTGACCGCGTAGTTGCTTTTCGGATTCGCGGGCTTTTCTTCCAGACTCGTCGCACTGCCCTTCTGGTCAAAAGCGACCACACCATAGCGTTGCGGGTCCTGGACATGGTAGGCAAAGACAGTAGCGCCCTTGTCACGGGACATTGCATCGTCCAAAAGCACGTGCAAACTATGTCCGTAGAAGATGTTGTCGCCAAGAACCAAGGCGCTCGGCCCACCGCCCACAAATGACTTTCCGATGATGAAAGCCTGCGCCAAGCCATCGGGACTTGGTTGAACGGCGTATTGAAGACTGAGTCCCCAGGCGCTGCCGTCACCCAACAGATGTTCGAACCTAGGTGTGTCCTGGGGGGTGGAAATGATAAGGATGTCTCTTATCCCAGCCAGCATCAGGGTGCTGAGTGGATAGTAGATCATCGGCTTGTCATAGATAGGAAGCAACTGCTTCGAAACCGCCTTGGTAACAGGATAAAGCCGCGTGCCGGAGCCGCCAGCGAGAATAATGCCTTTGCGTGGGGTCATGGTTGGCCTTGAAGGATTTCACTGAGCATGCGTCGGACGCCGATTTCCCAATTTGGGAGCGTTAGTTCGAACGCTTCGCAGAACTTGCGGGTGTCTAGCCTGGAATTCTTGGGACGTTGCGCCGGCGTTGGAAATGCGCTGCTTGGAACGGGCTGGATGGCATCCGAGGCAACTTTAATTGCAATGCCCTGAGTGCGAGCGAAATCCGTCACCAGTCTTGCGTAGCCATACCAGGAGGTCTCGCCGGATGCAACCAAGTGATACAGGCCCCCCAACTCAGGGCGTCTGGCTTCCGCGCGAATCGCGTGTGCCGCCGTATCGGCGAGCAAATCCGCCCCAGTGGGGGCTCCGATCTGGTCGTCAATCACGCTCAGGCTGTCACGCGTCTGGGACAAACGAAGAATGGTCTTTGCGAAGTTGGAGCCTCGCGCAGCAAACACCCAACTTGTACGGAAGATCAGGTGCCGACAACCTGATGCCAAGATCGCATGTTCGCCATCAAGCTTGGTTCGGCCATAGACATTCAGCGGGGCGGTGGGACCGGACTCGCGCCAGGGCCTGTCGCCGCTTCCGTCAAAGACGTAATCCGTGGAGTAGTGTACGAGCAAGGCGCCACTTCTTAGCGCCTCTCCGGCCAACAATGCGGGGCCTGCAGCGTTGATCTTGTGGACCAGCTCCGGCTCACTTTCGGCCTGGTCTACCGCTGTATGCGCCGCCGCATTGACGATGATGTCTGGTGATATTTCTCGAATACTTCTGGCAACGTCATTGGGTCGGGTCAAATCTCCACAATGATCTGTACTGCCGGTGTCCAGGGCGACCAATGTGCCGAGAGGCGCAAGGCTGCGCTGCAATTCCCAACCAACCTGCCCCCCCTTCCCCAGCAACAGGATCTTCATGCGGCGCGATTCGCGTAATTCGTGTCAAGCCAGATACGATAGGCGCCGGATTGGACATTGGCGACCCATGCTTGGTTTTGCAGATACCACTCGACGGTCTTGCGGATACCCGTTTCAAAGGTCTCAGTTGGCTTCCAGTGCAGTTCGCGTTCAATTTTGCTGGCGTCAATCGCATAGCGCCGATCGTGCCCCGGACGGTCGGCAACATATGTGATCTGATCTCGGTAACTCTTGCCATCTGTGCGCCTGTGCGTTTCATCGAGCAGGGCGCAAATGGTGTTCACGATCTCGATGTTAGGTTTCTCATTCCAACCGCCGATGTTGTATACATCTCCGACACGTCCAGACGCCAGGACGCAGCGAATTGCACTGCAATGGTCCTTTACAAAGAGCCAATCCCGGATCTGCTGTCCATCGCCGTAAACAGGCAACGACTTGCCTGCCAGGGCATTGACGATCATCAGAGGTATCAATTTTTCCGGGAAGTGGTAGGGCCCATAGTTGTTTGAGCAATTGGTGGTCAGTACAGGCAGCCCATATGTGTGGTGGTATGCCCGGACCAAATGGTCGCTGGCTGCCTTGCTGGCCGAGTAAGGACTGTTTGGCTCATACCTGTGGGTCTCCGCAAAGGCTGGTTCATCCCTTGCCAGCGAACCATAGACCTCATCGGTCGATACGTGCAGGAAGCGAAATGCCAGGCGGTGGTCGCTAGCCAATGCGCTCCAGAAGGTCCGCACGGCTTCCAGCATGTGGAAGGTACCGACGATGTTGGTCTGGATGAAGCTACCGGGTCCATGTATGGATCTGTCGACATGACTCTCCGCAGCAAAGTTGATGATGGCACGCGGCGCGTGTTTCGTGAGCAGCCCACCTACAAGGTCGGAATCGCCAATGTCACCTTGCACAAAAATGTGCCGCGGATCATTGGCCAGCGCATTGAGATTGTCCCGGTTGCCGGCGTAGGTCAACAGGTCCAGATTGACAACGGGCTCATCCGTTCTTGATAGCCAGTCAAGCACAAAATTCGAACCAATGAATCCTGCGCCACCCGTCACCAAAATCATGTCTTGCCCCTCAAACGCCTGCACGCTCGAACGTCGATTCCCGGGCGCCTATGTCGAGCCGATTGCTCTTGGCAAACGCACGAACTGCATTCCCACTAGTTTTCACGACAGACGTCAACGCAATGCCACGGTGTATCGACAAATGCCGGAATATTGGTCGGGGTGAGAGGATTCGAACCTCCGGCCTCTACGTCCCGAACGTAGCGCTCTACCAGGCTAAGCTACACCCCGTCTTGTTGCGGTGAGTTACGCAATAGGCGCTGAGAAGAACTCAACTATCACGCTCCAGCAACCGTGTTGTCAATTGTATCAAACAGTCCGTGTACGGACCTTGAGGCAACTTGCTCGCCGCTGCGGCCGCACGACGCGCCTCGTCGACCGCCGCTGCATGCGCAACCTGTAGTGCCCCCGTTTGTCGGACGATGGCCATCACTTGGTCGAGCATGGCGACTCCGCCCGCTTCGATGGCGGTCTTTATCGTTGCACGTTGGTCAGGGCTTCCGCGCTGCATTGCCGCAATCAATGGCAAGGTTGCCTTGCCCTCACGCAGGTCGTCACCCAGATTCTTCCCCATCACTGACGCCTGACCTGAATAGTCCAGTACGTCATCAATCACTTGGAATGCAGTTCCCAGCGCTTGGCCGTATTGAGCGCTGGCTTCCTCAATTTCGGGCGATGCGCCCGCCAGGATCGCGCCAACGCGGGCACTGGCTTCAAACAGTTTTGCTGTCTTGGACCGGATAACCTGCAGGTAGCCGGCTTCCGATAACTCTGCGTTATGCATGTTCATCAATTGCAGAACTTCCCCCTCTGCAATGACATTTGTAGCGTCCGCCAGCACTTCCATGATCCGCATGTTTCCCGCTTCCACCATGAGCTGGAAAGCACGGGAATATAGAAAATCGCCAACTAGCACGCTCGCCGGATTGCCAAACGTTTCGTTCGCGGTTGCGTTGCCCCGCCGCAGGGCGGAATCATCCACCACGTCGTCATGGAGCAGGGTTGCGGTATGAATGAATTCAACGACGGTGGCAAGGTTGAATCGCCAATCGCTGGTACAGCCCAAGGCTCCGCAGGTCAAGAGCAGGAGCGCCGGCCGTAGCCGTTTCCCCCCTGCGCCGATGATGTAGCGAGTGATCTTCCCAACAAGCGGTACGCTTGATTCCAGTCGCCTGCGGATCAGGTCGTCCACCGCGCGCATGTCGTCGCGGATGAGGTCCAAGGGGTTGGCTGAGTTGCTAAGAGTGGCTTGCAAATGGTTGACCGTCAGTAAACTGCGATTATAGAAAAGTGCCGGCAGTGTTCGCGGGGCCCGGCGACGCATGTACTGGAATTCACATCCAGTGCTACAATATTTGGTTCCGGGAAAATGGGTTCCTGGATTGAGTCAACGAGGTCATCATGTACGCGGTCATAAAAACCGGCGGCAAGCAATACAAGGTTGCTGCTGGCGAAAAAATTAAAGTAGAACAGATTGCTGCGGACGTAGGCCAAGAGTTGGTGCTGGATCAGGTTTTGGCGGTCGGAAACGGCAGTGAAATCAAGATTGGCACGCCCTTGGTGTCCGGCGCAACAGTCAGCGTCACGATTGTGGCGCATGGCAAGCACGATAAGGTGCGCATTTTCAAAATGCGTCGCCGCAAGCACTATCAAAAGCGGCAAGGACACCGGCAGCAATTCACGGAACTGCTGATAGGCGCTATCACAGCTTGATGCGATGCCGGGAGCCGGCCGGTTGGCCGGCCCCCACCCTATTAACCCCGGGGACAGATTCATGGTTCTGCCCCCATTGACTGGAGCATAGTCATGGCACAGAAAAAAGGCGGCGGCTCAACGCGAAATGGACGAGACTCCAAACCGAAGATGCTGGGCGTCAAGGTATTTGGTGGGGAACAGATCAGTGCCGGTGCGATCATCGTGCGCCAACGTGGAACAAAGTTCCATCCCGGCACCAACGTAGGTATCGGGAAGGATCACACATTGTTTGCGCTGACGGACGGTCATGTGTCGTTTGCGGTCAAGGGTGCACTGAACAAGCACATGGTCAGCGTAGCCTGAGACAGATGTGAAATGTTCTGCGGCACCTGGTGCCGTGAGCGCCCGAAACGAAACCCTGCGTCCAGCGCAGGGTTTTTCATTTGTGCGCAGCGTGGTCGAGCGAGGATCCCATGAAATTTGTTGATGAAGCGTTTATCGACATCGCAGCTGGCGATGGGGGCGCCGGCTGCGTGTCGTTTCGACACGAGAAATACAAGGAATTCGGCGGTCCAAACGGTGGCGATGGCGGCCGTGGAGGTCATGTTTTCGCAGTCGCGGATCCAAATCTGAACACCTTGGTTGACTTTCGCTATTCCCGGCGTCACGAGGCCAAACGCGGCGAGCATGGCATGGGCTCCGACATGTTTGGCGCCGCAGGCGATGACATCACCCTGAAGATGCCGGTGGGCACGATCATCAGTGACGTTGAGACTGGCGAGGTGCTGTTCGAATTGTTGGTGGCCGGCGAGGTTATTACGATCGCCAAAGGCGGCGATGGCGGTTTCGGAAACATGCGATTCAAGAGCGCGATCAACCGGGCACCCAGACAGAAAACGCCTGGGTGGCCTGGTGAGAAGCGCAGCCTGAAGCTCGAATTGAAGGTGCTGGCAGATGTTGGACTGTTGGGCATGCCCAATGCCGGCAAGTCAACTTTGATCAGCGCGATTTCAAACGCGCGGCCCAGGATTGCAGATTATCCCTTCACGACATTGCATCCCAATCTCGGCGTGGTGCGCGTCGGTCCGGAGCAGAGTTTTGTGGTGGCGGATCTGCCTGGCTTGATTGAGGGGGCTTCTGACGGGGCCGGCCTGGGCCATCAATTCCTGCGGCATCTGCAGCGCACGCGCCTGCTCTTGCACGTGGTGGATCTGGCTCCCTTTGACGATGCGGTTGACAGCGTTCAGCAGGCCCGTGCAATTGTCAATGAGCTCAAGAAGTACGATCCCGCGCTGCACAGCAAACCGCGTTGGTTGGTGTTGAACAAGCTCGACATGATCGCACCGCAGGAGCGCGCCAAGCTGGTCAAGGATTTTGTCAGGCGCCTGCGATTCAAGGGGCCAGTATTTCAGATCTCTGCGCTGACCCATGAGGGGTGCCAGTCACTGGTTCAGGCGGTCTTCCAGCACGTCAAAGCGGAACAAGTGGCAGGTCAGGCGCCTCTATATGTCGATCCGCGATTTGCAGACG
>JANMKM010000676.1:0-13228 GCA_031372035.1 Rhodoferax sp.
CCAGATTGTCTACGTGGCACCTGGCAATGGCGGCACCGCGCTCGATGCGCGCCTGCGCAATATCGCGCTGACCGACCCCAGGGAGCTTGCCGAATTCGTCCGCCGCGAGCATGTCGCGCTGACCGTCGTCGGCCCGGAAGCGCCGCTCGCGGCCGGCATCGTCAACCTGTTCCGCGAGCAGGGATTGAAGGTATTCGGCCCGACTGCCGAAGCCGCGCAACTGGAAAGCTCCAAGGCATTTTCCAAGGCGTTCATGAAGCGGCACGGCATTCCGACCGCCGACTACCAAACCTTCACCGACGCCGCGGCGGCCCATGCCTATGTGGAGCGTATTGGTGCGCCGGTCGTGGTCAAGGCCGACGGTCTGGCCGCCGGCAAGGGCGTGGTGGTGGCGGCCACGCTGGCCGAGGCCCATGCCGCGGTGGATTTCATGCTGCCCTCTGGCGCCAGCGGTGCCCGGGTGGTGATCGAGGAATTTCTGGCCGGCGAGGAGGCCAGCTTCATCGTGATGTGCGACGGCCGCAACGTGCTGCCGCTGGCCACCAGCCAGGACCACAAGCGGCTGCAGGACGGCGACCAGGGGCCCAACACCGGTGGCATGGGCGCCTATTCGCCCGCCCCCGTGGTGACGCCCGAGGTCCACGCCCGCGCCATGCGCGAGATCATCCTGCCCACGATCCGCGGCATGGAGCAGGACGGCATTCCTTTCACTGGCTTCCTGTACGCGGGCCTGATGATCGATGCCGCCGGACATCCCAAGACCCTGGAGTTCAACTGCCGGCTCGGTGACCCCGAGACCCAGCCGATCCTGATGCGGCTGAAGAACGACCTGGTCGATGTGCTGCTCGCCGCCACCGACACCACGGGGCACCACGGCCTGGACCAGATTGAGCTGCAATGGGACCGGCGCACCGCCCTGGGCGTGGTGCTGGCGGCGCATGGCTATCCGCAGGCGCCGCGCGCGGGCGACGCCATCACCGGCCTGCCGGCCACGGCCGACGATGCTGTTGTGTTCCACGCCGGCACCCGCCAGGCTGGCAAACAGGTAGTGACCAGTGGTGGCCGGGTGTTGTGTGTCACGGTGCTTGCGGAGAACGTCAAACTGGCGCAGCAGCGAGCCTACGATGTGGTGCGCGGTATCCGCTTTGACGGCATGCAGTACCGGCACGACATCGGCCACCGGGGAGCCCGTTCATGACGTCTGCCGTTGCCGGACACACCGAGTCGGTGCGTGACTACCTGATGGGCCTGCAGCAGCGCATCACTTCGGCCGTTGCAGCCATCGATGGCGGCAGCTTTCTCACCGACGCCTGGCGCAAGGAGCCGGGGGAAGTGCTGCAAGGGCAGGGCATCACCCAGATTCTGGAAGGCGGCGCGGTCTTCGAGCGCGCCGGTTGCGGCTTTTCCCAGGTGACCGGGCCCCACTTGCCGCCCTCGGCCACGCAGCACCGGCCGGAGCTGGCCGGCGCGCCGTTCGAGGCCATGGGTGTGTCGCTGGTCTTCCACCCGCGCAACCCCTACGTGCCTACCGTGCACATGAATGTGCGCATGCTCGCTGCGCGCAGCCCGGACGGTACGGAAGTCTGTTGGTTTGGTGGCGGCATGGACCTGACGCCCTACTACGGCTTCGAGGAGGACGCCCGGCACTTCCACCTTGCCTGCAGGACGGCCGTGGAGCCCTTCGGTGCCGACAAGTACCCGCGCTTCAAGACCTGGTGCGACGAGTACTTCCATCTCAAGCACCGGGGTGAGCAGCGCGGAGTCGGCGGGGTCTTCTTTGACGACTTTGCCGAAGGCGGGTTCGAGGGCGGCTTTGCCCTGATCCGCAGCGTGGGTGACGCGCTGTTGCCGGCCTACCTGCCGATCGTGCAGCGGCGCCAGCACACGGCCTATGGGGAGAGGGAACGCAATTTTCAGCTCTACCGGCGCGGCCGCTACGTCGAATTCAACCTGGTGTGGGACCGTGGCACGCATTTCGGCCTGCAGTCGGGTGGCCGCACTGAATCGATCCTGCTGTCGATGCCGCCGCTGGTGAGCTGGTCATACCAGAACCAGCCGGCGGCCGGTACTCCGGAGGCTGCGCTGTACACGGACTTCCTGGTGCGCCGCGCGTGGGTCTGAGCCTGCAGCCGCCGCGCCGGATCGGGGTCTTCGGCGGTGCCTTCGATCCGCCGCATGCGGCCCACGTCAAGCTGGTACAGGCCGCCATGGAAGAACTGCAACTGGATGAACTGCGGGTGCTGCCGACCGGCCAGGCCTGGCACAAGAGCCGGCCGCTTTCCAGCGTGGCGCACCGGGTTGCCATGACCCAGCTGGCCTTCGCCGGGCTGCCCGGGGTTGTGGTGGACCTGCGTGAAACGACGCGTGCCGGCCCCAGCTATACCGTGGACAGCCTGCAGGAGCTGACCCAGGAATTTGCGCCGACGCAACTGTTCCTGCTGATTGGCGAAGACCAGGCCCAGGCCCTGCCGAGCTGGCACCAGCATCTGCTGCTGCCCACGTTAGCTATAATTTGTGTAGCTGCCCGCGATGGATCTGCGGGCACCGCAGCTCAATTGGGCTTGCAATACGGGCTGCCGGCCCGATTTGTACAGCTGCATGCCACGCTGGAGCCGATCAGCGCCACCGACATCCGCGCCCGGGTTGCCCGGGGCCAGAGCATTGTTCCTCTGGTCTCCGAACCGGTTGCGCGCTATATTGATCACCACCACCTCTACCAGACCGCTTGATGATTACAGAATCTGCTGCCAAGAAGGACACCCAGAAACTCCAGCGTGCCGTCATTGACGGCCTGGAAGACGTCAAAGCCCAGGACATTGTGGTGTTCGACACGGAGCATCTGTCAGCATTGTTCGAGCGGGTGATCGTCGCCTCCGGCACGTCAAACCGGCAGACCAAGGCCCTTGCCGCCAGCGTGCGCGACAAGGTGCGCGACGCCGGTTTCGCCAAGCCGCGGATCGAGGGCGAGGCCAATGGCGAATGGATCATTGTGGATTGCATGCAGGTGGTGGTGCACATCATGCAGCCGAGTTTTCGGCAGTACTACCACCTGGAGGAACTATGGGGTGAGAAGCCGGTGCGGCTCAAGCTCGGTGCCGCCAAGCCGGCGGCACGCACGGCTGCGCCCAAGCCCGAACCCAAGGTGGCCGTGAACCTCAAGCGCTCCAGCGCTGCCAGGACGGCGGTGCGCGAAGCCGAGGCCCTGAACAAGCCCAAACGCAAGCCCGCCGCCAAGGCTGCCACGGCCAGCCCGAAGGCGCCGGCCAAAGCGGCTGCGAAGCGTGCCGCGCCCACCAAGACTGCACCCAAGGCTGTGGCCAAGCGCGTTGCACCCGCCAGGACAGTGGCCAAGGCGCCTGCAGCGGCGCCCAAGGCACCGGCAGCGCGCAAGGCGTCTGCGCCGAAGCGCTGAGCCAGAGCGCAGCACACGCGTGAAGCTGCTGGTGGTTGCGGTGGGCCTGCGGGTGCCGGACTGGGCGCGCACGGCCTGGGACGAATACGCCAAGCGCTTTCCGCACGACTTGCCGCTGGAGCTCAAGGCGGTCAAGACCGAGGCCCGCGGCTCCAAGGCCCTGGCCACGGTGCTGGCCGCAGAGCGCGGCCGCATCGAGGCGGCGATACCGCGTGGTGCACACACCGTGGCGCTGGACGAGCGCGGCATCACGCTGACCACCGTAGCCCTGGCACAGCGGCTCAAGACCTGGCAACTTGCCGGTGACGATGTGTGCCTGGTGATTGGCGGCCCCGACGGGCTGGACAGTGGCTTCAAGCAGGTAGCCCATGAACGCATCCGCCTGTCCGACCTGACCCTGCCGCATGCCTTCGCCCGGGTGCTGCTGGTCGAGCAGCTGTACCGCGCCTGGTCGATCAATGCCAACCATCCCTACCACCGCGAATGAATTCAAAGAAGTTTGTCTACCTGGCGTCGCAGAGCCCGCGCCGGCGACAATTGCTGGAGCAATTGGGCGTGAGCTATCAGTTGTTGCTGGCTGGCGACGATGAGGACGCTGAAAGCCTGGAGCGAGCCCTGCCGCGCGAAGCGCCACTGGCCTATGTGCGCCGTGTGACCCTGCTCAAGCTCGACGCGGCCCTGGCGCGGCGCGCGCGCCGGGGTTTGCCGCCAGCGCCGGTGCTGTGTTCCGACACCACGGTGGCGCTGGGGCGCACCATGTACGCCAAGCCGCTGGACCGGTTGGATGCCCGGCGCATGCTGTCCGCGCTGTCCGGCAGCACGCACCGGGTGCTGACCGCCGTGGCATTGGGTACGCCGCGACGACGGGACCTCGCCGTGAGCGTGTCGCGGGTGCAGTTTGCGCCCTTGAGCCGGCGCCAGATCGACAGCTACGTGGCCACCGGCGAGCCCATGGGCAAGGCCGGTGCCTATGCGGTGCAGGGCCGGGCCGCGTCCTTCATCAGTGATATGCATGGCAGCTACTCTGGCATCATGGGGCTGCCGATGTTTGAAACAGCACAGCTCTTGACGGCATTCGGGATACGGGTTTAGCGCATGCAGGAAGACATACTCATCAACTGGTCCCCGCAGGAGACGCGGGTCGCCGTGGTCGAAAACGGCGCGGTGCAGGAACTGCATGTGGAGCGTGCCCTGGAGCGCGGCCTGGTGGGCAACGTCTACCTGAGCAAGGTGGCGCGGGTGCTGCCGGGCATGCAGTCCGCCTTTGTTGACATCGGCCTGGAGCGCGCGGCCTTCCTGCACGTGGCCGATGTCTGGCACCGCCAGCCCGAGGGCGAGCCACCGCAGCAGGCGCGGGCTGCCCAGGCCCTGGTGCCGATCGAGCGCCAGGTGTTCGAGGGCCAGGCCTTGATGGTGCAGGTGATCAAGGACCCGATCGGTACCAAGGGCGCGCGCCTGTCAACCCAGATCAGCATCGCCGGGCGGCTGCTGGTGTTCCTGCCGCAGGACGACCACATCGGCGTGTCGCAGAAGATTCCGGCACGCCAGCGCGACGAACTGCGCGCCCGCTTGCAAACGCTGGCCGGCAGCCAGGGCGGCGGCTTCATCCTGCGCACCAATGGCGAGGACGCCAGCGACGCCGAGCTGTCCGACGACATTGCCTATCTGCGCAAGGCCTGGGCCCGGATCAAGGATGCCTCCACCCGGGTGCCGCCGGCCACGCTGCTGCACCAGGATCTGAACCTGCTTCAGCGCGTGCTGCGGGATCTGGTCGGTGAGTCCACGCAGACCATCCGGGTGGATTCGCTCGAGCAGTTCCAGGCGCTGCAGGAGTTCGGCCGCGAATTCATGCCTGCGGCTGCTGCCAAGCTGCAACACTACAAAGGCGAGCGGCCGATCTTCGACCTGTTTGCCATCGACGAAGAGATCGCCCGGGCCCTGGGGCGCAGGGTGGACCTCAAGTCCGGGGGCTATGTGATCGTGGACCAGACCGAGGCCCTGACGACCGTGGATGTGAACACCGGCGGCTTTGTCGGCGCCCGCAACTTTGATGACACCATCTTCAAGACCAACCTGGAGGCGGCGCAGGCCATTGCCCGCCAACTGCGCCTGCGCAATCTGGGTGGAATCATCATCGTGGACTTCATCGACATGGGGCGCGAGGACCACCGTGAGGCCGTGCTGGCGGAGTTTCGCAAGCAGCTGGCGCGCGACCGTGTCAAGACCATGGCTGGTAGCTTCTCGCAGCTGGGTCTGCTGGAGATGACGCGCAAGCGCACCCGGGAGTCGCTGGCCCACATGCTGTGCGAGCCCTGTGCCTCCTGCCAGGGCCGTGGCATCGTCAAGACTGCACGCAGCGTGGCCTATGACATCCTGCGCGAGATCCTGCGTGAAGCCCGGCAGTTCAACCCGCGCGAGTTCCGGGTGGTGGCCTCGCCCCGGGTGATAGAGCTGTTCCTGGATGAGGAAAGCCAGCACCTGGCCTCGCTCAGTGACTTCATCGGCAAGCCGGTGTCGCTGCAGAGTGAAGGCGCCATGGGCCAGGAACAGTACGACATCGTGCTGCTTTAAGGACAGCCCTATGGCGCAAGCAACCACAGCCAACCGCCAGCCCGTGGTGATCCTGACTTACCACCAGATCGCCGAGGCACCACCGCGCGGCGCGCCGTTTCGCGGCCTCTACGTGAGCCCGGCGGCCTTCGCGCGCCAGATGTCGCTGCTGCACTGGCTCGGCTACCGCGGCTTGTCGATGAGCGATCTCGAGCCCTATCTGATTGGTGCCCGCCGCGGCAAGGTGGTGGGCATCACCTTTGACGATGGTTACCTGAACAACCTGGAGCATGCGCTGCCGGTATTGCAGTGGCATGGCTTCTCGGCCACCTGCTATGCGGTCAGCCAGTTGCTGGGGCAGACCAATGCCTGGGACCGCACGGTGGGTGTGGCCCAGACGGCGCTGATGAACCCGCCGCAGCTGCGCCACTGGGTGGCCGGCGGTCAGGAGGTCGGTGCCCATACCCGCAACCATGCGCGGCTGACGCATCTGGACCAGGATACCGGCCGCAACGAGATCCAGGGCGCGCGCGCCGAGCTGGAACAGGCCTGCGGGGCCCGCGTCACGCAGTTCTGCTATCCCTATGGCGACTACGGCCTGCAGCATCTCGCCATGGTGCGCGAAGCGGGCTACAGCACCGCCACCACAACCCGGCGCGGTCGTTGCCATGCCGGTGCCGACCTGCTGCAGCTGCCGCGGGTGCCGGTTGTGCGCAGCACCAACCTGGCGATGTTGTGGCTCAAGCTGGCAACTGGCTACGAGGACCGGCGCGGTGCCCAGGCGGCGCTGGAGGCTGCAAACCCGCGCCCTGAGCATGGTGGCGGGGCCGACGACTGAAGCCGTGGCCGGTGCAACGCCGCGCCGGCTGCGCATAGCCGTCCTGAACCGGGTATTCGCTCGCACCGGCGGCGGGGCCGAGAGCTATTCCGTGGCGCTGGTGGAGCAACTGGCAGCATGGCATGAGATTCATGTGTTTGCCCAGAGCATCGAGCACAACTGGCCGGGCGTGCACTACCACCGCCTGGGCGGGGCGGTGCAACGGCCACGCTGGGTGAACCAGCTGGTCTATGCCGCCACCACCTGGTGGGCCACCCGGCGCGGTTTCGATGTGGTGCATTCCCATGAGCTGGTCTGGCACGGTCAGGTACAGACGGTGCATGTCCTGCCGATCCGCCACAACCTGCTGCATGGCCTGGGCGGCGTGCAGCGGGCGTTGCGCTGGCTCAAGATTGCGACCAGCCCGCGGCTGTTGGTGTATTTGGCGCTCGAGGCGGCCCGGATGCAGGTGTCCGGGCGGCGCCAGGTGGTGTTGACGGCGCCGGGCCTGCGGGCCACGGTGCAGGCTTGCTATCCGGACAGTGCACCGCGGTTGCATGTGATCCCGCCTGGCGTTGCATCGCCCCCCGGCCCGGCAGATTCCGCTGTTCGCCTTGCGGCGCGGCGCAGTCTGGGCCTGCCGTCAGGAGGGCAGGGCGTGCTGCTGGTTGGCAATGACTACCGCAAGAAGGGGCTGGGTACCCTGATCGAAGCGCTGGCGCGGCTCGATAGTGACACTTGGCTGGCGGTGGTCGGCAACCCAGTGCAGCAGCCGCAGTTCCTGGCCCAGGCCCAGGCGGCTGGCCTGGGACACCGGGTGCATTTCCTGGGCCGGCTGCGCGACATGGCGCCGGCCTACCGCGCCGCGGACTGCCTGGCGCATCCGACCCGCGAGGACACCTTTGCCATGGTGGTGCTGGAGGCGTTGGCCCATGGCTTGCCGGCGGTGGTCAGTGGTGCGCGCTATTGCGGCATTGCGGAGCTGCTGCACGATGGGGTCGACGCCTTGCTGCTGCCGGACCCGACCGATGCCACAGCACTGGCGGCCCAACTAAAGCGGCTGCTGCAGGACCTGCCACTGCGGGAACAACTGGTCGCCATTGGCCTTGTTCTGGCAAAGCGCATGTCCTGGGAGCAGGCGGCTGAGGTCCAGGACCAGATCTATCAGAGCGTGGCCGCGCTCTGAGGGCTCAGCAGGTCGGTCTCATTCCGTTTTCAGTTCGATACGAGAGTAGGCGCACCGACGAAGACAGTGCTTCTGGCACGGCGAGGAGGGGCAACGACCTATCGGATTGAAATGGAAACGGAATCAGTCGTCGCTGGCGAAGCCCAGGCGGTAGAGCTGGGCATACAGACCGTTGGCACCGAGCAGCTGCGCATGGGTGCCCGATTCCACGATCCGGCCTGCGGCCATCTCGATGATGCGGTCGGCATGCAGCACCGTGGACAGCCGGTGCGCGATGACGAGCGTGGTGCGCTGCTGCATCAGGCGTTGCAGCGCCTCCTGCACCGAGCGCTCGGACTCGCTGTCCAGCGCAGACGTGGCTTCGTCCAGGATCAGGATGGGCGTGTCCTTGTACAGCGCCCGGGCAATCGCCAGCCGCTGTCGCTGGCCACCGGAGAGTTGCATCGCGTTGTGGCCGACCACGGTATCGATGCCTTGCGGCAGGTCAAGCAGCAGACCGGACAGGTTGGCAGCCGCCAGGCAGGCGCTCACCCGGTCGCGGTCCGGCACCTGGCCCAGGGCCACGTTGGCGGCAATGGTGTCGTTGACCATCACCACATGCTGGCTCACCAGTGCAAACTGAGCCCGCAACGCGCGCAGGTCCCATTCTTCCAGCGTGTGGCCATCGAGTTCAATGTGGCCGCCGGTGGCGTCGACGAAACGGGGCAGCAGATTCACCAGGGTGGTCTTGCCGGAGCCCGAGGCGCCTACCAGCGCCACGGTCTCACCAGGCTGCACCGTCAGTGACAGCGACTCCACCGCCATGGCAGCCGCGCCGGGGTACTGCACGCTGACTTCGTGGAAGCGGATCAGCCCGCGCGCCCGCGGCTCGCGGAAGCTGCCACCCTGTTCGTCGGGCGTTTGCGCCACCAGGTCCAGGCCGCGCTCCACCGCTGCCAGGCCTCGCGTGATCGGGCTCGCCACCTCCGACAGGTGCTTGATTGGCGCGATCAGCATCAGCATGGCCGTGACAAAAGCAACGAAGCTGCCAACCGACGTCACATGCTCGGCACTCTGCAGCAGCGCCACGGAGATCACGGCAGAGAGCGCAATCGCCGCCAGGACCTGGGTCAACGGCGTCATCGCCGATGAGGCCATCGTGGACTTCATCGACAGCCGCCGCAGCGCGTCGCCAAGCAGGAAGAAACGCTGCGCCTGGCTGGCCTGGGCGGCGTGCAGCCGTATGTCGCGGTGCGCCAGCACGTTCTCTTCCACCACGTAGGCCAGCTCATCGGTGGCATTCTGGCTGTGCCTGGTGATCCGGTACAGGCGGCGCGACAGGGTGTGCATGACGAAGGCCACCGCCGGGAACAGGCAGGCCACGATCAGCGACAGCTTCCAGTTCAGGTACAGCAGGTAGCCCACCAGGGCCAGCAGCGTCAGGCTGTCGCGGCCGAGGCTCATCGTGGCACTGACCAGCAGCGTGGAGCCGGTCTGCACCTCGTACACCACGGTATTGGCCAGGGCGCTGGAGGTCTGCTGCGTGAACAGCGGGAAGCGGGCGCTCAGCAGCTTGTCGAACATGGTCCGGCGCAGTTGCAGCAGTCCTTGCGTGGTCACCTTGGCCAGGGCCAGCTGGGCCATAAAGCCGCTCAGGCCACGCACGCTGAACAACGCAATCAGACAAACGGGCACCAGCCAGTAATTCGAAAACTCCTTCTGGAAGCCCTGGTCCAGCAGCGGCTGCAGCAGCGCCGGGATCAGCGGCTCGGTCAGCGCCTGCAGGATGGTGGCACCGATGGCCACGGCCCAGGCGCCCAGAGGCCGGCTGAAGTAGGGCCGCAGCCGCAGCAGGCGTTCCAGCACGGTGGCGGTGGGGGTGTCAGGTGGCGGCGACATGCTGGGCATCAGGCAAAGCGCATCTGCCGCAATGCGGGCGAGGGTTGCGGGTGAGCAGCCAGTGCCAGCAGCAGCCCGATCAGCACGCAGAAGAAATCTCCAATCAGCGCGTCATACAGGGCGCAATTGAAGAGGCATGCCAGTACCAGGGCCAGCACCACCGACAGGCTGGCACGGCTGGTGTTGCGGTCGCCGCGAACCCCGTCCAACCCCATCGCCGTCATCAGGCCACCCAGCAACACCACGCCCGGCAGCCCGAGCTCCACCGCCCAAAGCAGGAACTCCTGGTGCGGATTGCTGTGGTATTCGATATTGCTGCCGGGCGACAACCGGGTCTGCAATGCGTTGTACTCCTGGTACCAGCTGCCGACGCCTGAGCCAGCCCAGGGACGTTGCTCCAGCGCCTGCAACGAGCGCTGCCACAGGTTGATGCGGATGCCGGACGACGTGGTGACATCTTCATGCACGGCGTAGGCCTGCACCTCATGAACCACAGCCATCAGGCGGCCGCTGACCTTGTCCGAACTTGCGGCAAAGACCAGCGCCACCAGCAGCGGCACGAACAGTGCGCCGGCCCGCATGCGCTGTGGCAGCTCCCACATGATGGCCAGGGAGACCAGAGCGATGGCGATCAGATGGCCGGAGCGGGCGCGGAACACGAAGAACACGCAGGCCAGCGACAGGACCAGCAACGCCAGCGCCAGCCGCCGGCCACCGGGCCCCGGTGCCAGGCCGCGCAGATGCCAGCAGACGGCGGCGAAGCAGGCGGTCATCATGGACTGGTCGAGGTAGCTGGAAAAAACGGCATGGCTGCTGGCAGCCTCATTGGCGCGGGCCCAGGGCAGTGGCAGGCCAGCCACCAGCAGCCAGGTGCTGGCCAGCATGAAGGTCTGGCCCACAGCAAATGCGGCCAGTGCCCACAGCACTTCACGCCGGCTGCGCAGCAGGAACAGCAGCAGGGCGATCACCACCAGCTTGCCGTGCTTGTGCCAGGAAGTCAGCGGCTGGCCATCGGGTCCGGTCGACCACATCAGGCTGGCAGCCAGCATCAGCATGGCGCCCAGCACCACGATGGGTGTGGCCATGCGCATGCCGGCAATCGGGGTGGCGCCGCGGCGCTCGAACAACAGCAGGGCCAGAGCGCACAACAGCAACAACAGTTTGGACAGACTGATGATGGCAATCGGCAGTGCCACCGACAGCGTCATCAGGCAGACGACCAGGAGGCGGATGTTGGCGATCGCGGGAATCATGGGGAGGGTTTGGACGCCCGTTATTATCAAGGACAGGCCCTGGCGTTCTCGGGGCTGCAACCAGTGAATGCCAAGCCATTGAGCCGCCTGAGCGTGATTGTCATCTGCTGCAACGAGGCGGCCAATATCCAGGCCTGTCTGGGTTCGGTGGCGTTTGCCGATGAGATCGTGGTGCTGGATTCGGGCAGCACGGACGAGACCCTGGCGCTGGCCCGGGCCTGCGGCGCGCAGGTCCACAGCAGCACCGACTGGCCCGGTTTCGGCCCGCAGAAGAACCGGGTCCTGGCACTGGCGTCCATGCCCTGGGTGCTGTCGCTCGATGCCGATGAGCGGGTCAGTCCTGAGCTGGCTGCCGAAATCCGCGCGGCCATCGACCAGGAGCAGGTGCAGGCTTTCGAGATTCCGCGCCTGACCCAGTTTTGCGGCCAGTGGATACGGCACTGCGGCTGGACCCCGGACCACGTGCTGCGGTTGTTCCGCCGCGACAGCGCCCGTTTCAGTAACGACCTGGTGCACGAGCGTGTGTTGCTGCAACAGGGCACGCCCGGCCGACTGCGCCAGCCCCTCCTGCACTACAGCTACCCGACACCGGCCCACTACTGGCGTAAGCTGGAACATTACAGCCTGGCCTGGGCCCGGCAACGCCATGCGCGTGGCCAGACCACCAGCATGCTGCGAGCGGCCCTGGCCGCGGCTGCGGCTTTTACAAGAAGTTACGTGCTGCGCTTGGGTTTTCTCGATGGTGCCATGGGCTTCGCTGTGTGTACCATGCAGGCTCAAGCGGCTTTTGGAAAATACTTTGCCCTGTACTGTTTGCACCACAAGAATGACGATGCGGCCGGTTGACACCCTGCGGCGTGGCCTGCTGCTGGTCGTGGCGCTGCTGGGCTTGCCGGCAGCGGCGCAATTCCGGGTGGAGGTGGCGGGTGTCGGGCTGACCCAGCTGCCAGTGGCGATTGCCGCGTTCCGCGGCGAAGAGCAGTCGCCGCAGAAGATCAGTGCCATCGTCCAGGCCGACCTGGAGCGCAGCGGCCAGTTCCGTGCCGTGGACGCCGGCGCTGCCGTGCTGGACGAAGGCAGCCGGCCCGACCTGGCGTTGTGGCGGCAGAAAGCTGCAGACTCGCTGGCGCTGGGCAGCGTCTCGAAGCTGGTGGATGGCCGCCTGGAAGTGCGGTTCCGGCTCTGGGACGTGGTGCGCGGCCAGGACCTGGGTGGCCTGAGCTACGCCATACCGCCGTCAGACCTGCGGCTGGTGGCGCACAAGATCGCCGACTTCATGTACGAGAAGCTCACCGGTGACAAGGGCGTGTTCTCAACCCGCATCGCCTACATCACCAAGGCCGGCCAGCGCTATCAGCTCTGGGTGGCGGATGCCGACGGCGAGAACGCCATTCCCGCGCTGACCAGCGGCGAACCCATCATTTCGCCGGCCTGGTCGGCCAACGGCCTGCAACTCGCCTACGTCTCGTTCGAGTCGCGCAAGCCGGTGGTCTATGCGCACGACGTGGCCACCGGCAAGCGCCGCCTGATGGCCAACTTCAAGGGCTCCAACAGTGCGCCGGCCTGGTCCCCCGACGGCAAAACCCTGGCCGTGACGCTGACGCTGGACGGGGGCTCGCAGCTCTATGCCATTGACACGGCCAATGGCGGCCAGCCGCGCCGGTTGGCGCAGTCCAACAGCATCGACACCGAACCGGTGTACGCGCCCGATGGTGCCAGCATCTATTTCGTCAGTGACCGTGGTGGTGCACCGCAGATCTACCGCATGCCCGCTGCCGGCGGTGCCGTGGAGCGGGTGACCTTTGCCGGCAACTACAACATCTCGCCATCCATCAGCCCGGACGGGCGTTCGCTGGCCTACATTTCGCGCATCAATGGCGCCTTCAAGCTGCATGTGATGGACCTGGCCAGCGGCAACGCCCAGGCCATCACCGACACTGTGGCCGATGAGCGACCGAGCTTTGCGCCGAACGGCAAGCTGATCGTGTACGCCACCCAGATTGGTGGTCGAGAAGCCCTGATGACCACGACCCTGGATGGCAGAATCAAGGCTCGGCTGGCCGGGCAGGGTGGCGACATCCGGGAGCCGGACTGGGGCCCGTTTGCCCGGCAATGACCTACTTTGTGAAGGA
>JANMKM010000695.1:0-13958 GCA_031372035.1 Rhodoferax sp.
GCGAAAATCCCGACCTCGTCCGCGCCCGCCTCGCCACGCGCGGCGGCGATGCCCAGACGAAGATCGACGCGGTGCTGGCGATCGACGCGGAACGGCGCGCGGCGGAGACGCCTCCCGCATGGCCATGATCTCGCGCCGCAATGATTCATTGTCCCGGGCTGCCGTGATAACGGCTGTACGGATGCTGTCAAAGCGCTGATGCAGAGGCTCGCCGCCGAGCACAAAGCGTGCTCGCGTCATGGCTTGATGTTCCCACGTCCATGCAGTATTGCTGCCACGCTGCTGCTGGTAGTTGGCGTAGGCTTCAAAGCTGGTGACCAGAAGACCAGAGTTGCCGTTGGGCCGCAGAGCAGTGTCGATCTCGTACAGATCGCCCTCGCCAGTCTTGACGGTGAGCCAATTGATGAGCTTTCGCACCAGTGCTCCATAGACCTCGGGCGCGCGGTCATCTGTATCGTCGTAGACAAAAACGATGTCCAGATCGCTGCCGTAACCCAACTCCTTGCCGCCGAGCTTGCCATAGGCAATGACAGCGAGTTGGTGGCGATCCCGATGACGGCTCTTCAACCGCTCCCAGCACCATCGTGTCACCAGACGCAGCACGCTGTCAGCCAATGCGCTCAGATCATCTGCAACCTGTTCGACGCTGAGTGTGCCCTCGACATCGCGGGCCAGGGTCCGGAACACTTCGGCATGGTGGGCTCGACGCAGCAGGTTGAGCAAGGCTTCATCGTCATCTTCTCCCGTAATGGACAGCGAGCTGCGACGATGTTCCAACTCCCGTTCGAAGTCGACCGATACGAACCGCTCGTGCAGCATGGTGTCACTGGCCAACTCGTCAATGACGCCTGGATGTTTGAGCAGGTAGCGTTGCGGCCAACGTGCCGCTCCGAGCAAACGCAAGAGGCGCTCGTGCACCATCGGGCGCTCAAGCAGCAATGCCAGATAGCTTTCACGGCGTAACAACGGCTCGATCCAGTCGGCGATGCGCACGGCCGACTCTTCGGTGACACGGCCTTCGCGCACCCATTGTCCGGTCCGGGCGACCAGGCGGATCAGTCGTGCCAAAGACTCGTCGCGCAGTGCCAATACCCGTGGATGCTGCCGCCACGCCAATACCCGCGCGCCAAAGCGCGCCGGCAGCTGTGCTACCAGGTCTTCGAACTCTGGCGGGGCTGAAGGGCCGGCTCTGGTACTGCTGCAACCCTTGCAGCTGTCATGACCGCCACCGAGCAGGGCGTCGAATTCCTGCGCCACGAATTCGCGGTGGGTGTCCAGCTGACCAAGAAATGGGCAGGCGCTCTCAAAACCCATGCTGTGGGCGATCCAGGCCAGGTCGTCGTCACGGGTTGGCAACACATGTGTCTGCTGGTCGTCCAGGTACTGGATCCGGTGTTCGGCACGGCGCAGGAACACGTAGGCCTGCATCAGAGCCTCGGCCGTGGCTAGGGGCATCAGGCCCGCGCGTGCCAACCGCGGCAGGGCAGCCAGTGTGGCGCGGGTTCGCAGTTCCGGAAACTGGCCACCACGAACCACCTGCAGCAACTGCACGATAAATTCAATTTCCCGAATGCCGCCGCGCGACAACTTGACGTCGTTGCTGCGCTCCGGATGTCCAGCGGCGCGGCGCGCCGCGTGCTCGCGTATCTGCCGGTGCAGAATCCGCAGCGAATCGAACACGTTGTAATCGAGATAGCGCCGGAACACAAAGGGTAGTACCACGGCCCGCAGACCCTGAACCAGACCATTGCGCACACTGTTTGTGGGCGCCACGACCCGGCTCTTGAGCCACGCAAAGCGTTCCCATTCCCGGCCCTGCACGTGGAAATATTCTTCCAGGGCGCCCAACGAGAGCGTGGGTGGACCAGAGTTGCCGTTGGGCCGCAACGCCAGGTCCACACGAAACACGAAACCATGCTCGGTACTGTCACCAATCAGTCCATAGATGGCGCGCACGGCTTTGGCGAAGTACTCCTGATTGGAGATGCGGCCACGGCCATCGGTGGTTCCGGTGCTTTCGCCATCGTGGTCATAGATATAGACCAGGTCAATGTCACTGGAGACATTGAGTTCGCGCGCTCCCAATTTGCCCATCCCCACGATCCAAAGCTGGGCCGGCTTGCCGGTTGACGTCAAGGGCATCCCGTGGCTCAGCGACAGGACGCGCAGGACTTCCTCGCAGGCCGCATTCAGGGCGAACTCTGCCAGTTCCGTCATGCATCCGGTGACGATGTCGAGCGTGCTGCCGTTGTCGCAATCCAGCTGCAATAGCCGTTCCAGAACCAGCTGCCGCGTGACGCGCAGCGCTGCACCGGCCTCCAGACCGGTATCGCGCAGCGTCTGGTACAACCCGCCAATCAGGGGCTTGTCCGGGATGCCGGCGGGCAACATGGTCAACTGATTGATAAACCGCCTGCGGATCCGTGTGGCCCAGCGTGAATATTCGGAACAGGCCATCGGCAAGGGCGTTGCGCAATCGGCCTGACCCAACCCCGACATACCGTTGCGGGTCATAATTCTTGTCGCACTTCCAACTTCAATTTCGATGCCCTGATGCCCGTAGCCTCGCCAACGCTCAGAACCCTGGCGGCCATTGCGCGCTGGTCACTGTGGCTGGTACTTGCGGCATGGCTGTTATTCGCTTTGTCGTGGGGCGCGCTGCATCTGCTTATTGTGCCGCGAATCGGTGAGTTGCGCGTTCAGCTGGAGTCTGCTGCCAGCGACGTTCTTGGGGTGAGGGTGCGCATCGGTACCATCGCGGCACAGTCCAGCGGCATGGTGCCATCGTTCGAGTTGACCGATGTCAGGCTGCTGGATGCAGAGGGACGGGTCGCCTTGAACCTGCCAAGGGTGTTGGCGGCCCTGTCGCCGCGCTCGTTGTTTGGTCTCGGGTTTGAGCAGCTGTACATCGACAAGCCGCAGTTGAACGTGCGCCGGGCGGGCAACGGGCGCATCTATGTGGCCGGGCTGGACTTCTCCAGCGGACCCAGTGGTGACCACCGGACCGCTGATTGGTTGTTTTCGCAGACCGAGTTTGTCATCCGCAACGGTAGCGTGGAATGGGTCGATGAGCAGCGCGGCGTGCCTGCCCTGGTATTGAGCCAGGTCGATTTTGTCATGCGCAACAAGTCGCGCAACCATGAGATCCGAGTCGACGCAACGCCACCACTGCAATGGGGCGACAGGTTCACGCTGTTGGCCATGTTCCGCCAACCGCTGCTCTCAGTGGCGAACGGACGCTGGCGTGATTGGTCCGGCCAGTTGTATGCCAGCTTCGGCCGGGTCGATGTGTCGCAGTTGCGGCGCTACGCGGATCTCGGGATTGACGTTGCCCGTGGCAATGGAGCGTTGCGCCTGTGGGCGGACGTGGAGCAAGCGCAGATGCGCACGGCCACTGCCGACGTGGCTTTGGCAGAGGCCAGCGCGACTTTGGGTAACGAGTTAAGGCCACTGGACCTGCTGTCGATCACTGGCAGGCTCGGCGGCCGCGTGATGGCAGGAGGTTTCGAGATCTTCGCCCAGGGCCTTCAGTTTGCGACCAAGGATGGGTTGCAGTGGCCGCAGGGACATATGCGATTGCTGCGCATGGTCGAACCGCGCACCGACCTCGTCCGAACGGAGGTGGAGGCTGACAAACTCGATCTGGCCGCACTGTCGCAGATTGCCAGCCAGGTGCCACTGGGTACCGGCACCCATGCGTTGTTGAGGACCTATGCTCCCAGGGGCGTGGTTGAGCATTTGCAAGCGCAATGGCGTGAGGCCAGCGGCAGCGTGACTCAGTACAGTGCCAAGGGGCGGGTGCTGCAGCTTGACCTGGCTTCAGCTCCGGTGGCTGCACCAGCCGTAGCGGGCATGGTCAACAAGGCGGGCGACAGAGAGGCGTTCGGACGTCTTACGCCAGCACACGACGCCATGGCTGCCCTGGCTGGCGTTCGCGGCGCCAATGTGGAGTTTGAAATGACCCAGGCCGGTGGTCGCGCCAACCTGCTCATGAACAACGGCGTGTTCGAGTTGCCAGGCGTTTTCGACAGCCCGCAACTGAGCTTCCAGCAACTCTCGGGTGATGTGTTGTGGCAGCTGAAGGGTCAGCGGATTGATGTGCAGCTACCCAACTTGAAGTTTGCCAACGCGGATGCGCAGGGTGAACTGCAGCTGAAATGGCAGACCGGTGATCCGGCGCGCGGTCGGACGACGGCACGCTTTCCGGGCACCCTCGATCTGCAGGGCAGCCTGGTGCGCTTCGACGCGGCCCGCGTGCACCGGTACCTGCCACTCGCGTTGGGACACCTCGCACGGGACTATGTGCGCGACGCGGTACTGGCAGGCAACGGCAGCGGCGGCAAATTCAGGGTCAAAGGCGATCTGGAGGACTTTCCGTTTGCGGATCCGCGTCAAGGCGAATTCCGCTTTTCCGCCAATGTGCGCGACGCGGTTTTCGCCTATGTGCCGCGCAGCGTGCAGTCGGCCGATACCCCGGCCTGGCCGAGTTTGACCCAGTTGTCGGCCGAAGTGGTGATCGACCGCGTTTCGTTGCAGATCAAGGGCGCGCGCGGAAGTCTGATGGGACCAGCCGGTATGACAGGCCTCCAGGTCAGCAAGGCCGAGGGCAGCATTGCTGATCTGACCCATACTGCCACCGTGGTGGTCAGCGCGGAAGCGCGAGGGTCGTTGACGGAAATATTGGGTGTGGTCCAGGGTTCGCCGGTGAATGTCTGGACGGGTCAGGCCTTGTCCCGCGCTGGTGCGACCGGCAGTGCCGATCTGAGGCTCAGACTCAATCTGCCACTGATGAACTTGGACCGGTCCACAGTTCAAGGAAGCCTGGTGCTAGCCGGCAATGATGTCCAGATTTCACCCGAGACGCCACGCCTGGCTGGCGTACGCGGTACGGTGAATTTCACGGAGAGCGGGTTTGTACTGAACGCCGTCCAGGCCCGGATGTTGGGTGGGGACGTGCGGCTCAGCGGCGGTAGCACGCCGCCTGTTCCGGGCTCGGCGTCAGGAATAGCCTTGCGGGCCCAGGGCAACTTGTCGGCAGATGGGTTGCGTCAGGCGCGTGAATTGGGTTTTGTGTCACGTCTCGCATTGCAAGCGACGGGTGGGACGAACTATTCCGCAACGCTCGGTTTGCGCAGGGGTCAGACAGAACTGTCCCTGAGCTCCAATTTGGTGGGGTTGGCGTTGAGTCTGCCGGCGCCCTTGGGCAAGAGTGCGGAGGCTACATTGCCACTGCGCCTGGATAGCGCGCTGGTGCGCGACAGCATGGTCCCGGGTAGCAATGCCAGATTGCAGGACCAGTTGTCACTGGAACTGGGGCGCCTGGTGTCCGTGGCCTATGTCCGGGATCTTTCTGGGGTTCAGCCCCGGGTCTTGCGCGGCAGCATTGCGGTGGGTCTGGCCCAGGACGAATCCGCTCCGATGCCGGATGAGGGCGTGGTGGCCAATGTAAATCTTGCACAGGCAGATATGGATGCCTGGGGCACGGTGCTGTCGCAAGCAGCCCAGAGCAGCTTTTCGCCAGGCGACATGTTTTCTGCAGCGCCAGCAACCGCTACGTTGCCCGGCAGGACGCCGGTCGCCAATCCGGCGCTGGCCTATTTGCCGACCGTGATCGCCGTGCGGGCTGGCGAACTGCTGATTGGGGGCCGCAAGCTCAACCAGGTGGTGGTGGGTGGATCACGTGAAGGTCTGTTGTGGCGCGCCAATCTGGATGCACGCGAGCTCAATGGCTACATGGAATACCGCCAGCCCTCCGGTGCCAGTGCCGGCAGGCTGTATGCGCGCCTGGCGCGGTTGACGCTGGCCCAATCGTCCGCCAATGAGGTCGAGGCCTTGCTGGACGAGCAACCAGCCAGCATTCCAGCACTGGACATCGTGGTGGAGGACTTGGAATTGCGGGGCAAACGTCTGGGCCGGGTGGATATCGAAGCCGTCAACCGTGGCGGTGGCAGCGGGCGTGACGGCACGGTACGCGAGTGGCGTCTCAACAAGTTCAACGTGACCACACCGGAGGCGGGTTTCACGGCCACGGGCAATTGGGCCATGATCAATTCCCAGGGCACGCCGGCTTCCCGGTCCGCCGCAGAGCGGCGCCGTACTGTCATGAACTTTCGCCTGGATATCGCCGATGGTGGCGAACTCCTGAACCGCTTGGGCATGAAGGATGTGATTCGCAAGGGCAAGGGCAAGATGGAGGGCCAGGTTGCCTGGGTGGGTTCGCCGTTGTCGCCGGACTATCCAAGCATGGCGGGATCGTTCACGACCAATGTGGAGGCCGGACAGTTTCTCAAGGCCGATCCGGGCATCGCCAAGTTGCTGGGGGTTTTGAGTCTGCAGGCCCTTCCCAGGCGCTTGACGCTGGACTTCCGTGATGTTTTCAGCGATGGATTTTCCTTTGACTTCATTCGGGGCGACGTCAATATTGCGCAGGGGGTTGCCACCACCAACAACTTGCAGATGAAGGGAGTCAACGCTGCTGTCCTGATGGACGGCCATGCCGACATTGCCAAGGAGACACAGGATATCCGGGTGGTCATCGTGCCCGAGATCAACGCTGGCACGGCTTCGCTGATAGCCACCGCCATCAATCCCGCAATTGGTCTGGGTAGCTTTCTGGCCCAGTTGTTCCTGCGCCGGCCGCTGATCGAGGCCAGCACCCAGGAATTCCATGTGGATGGAACCTGGACCGACCCGAAGATCACGAAGGTGGAGCGCAAGGCGGGCTCCTCGGCGCGCCCGGTTGATGCCAGGGCGGATGCACCGACGGAGGCGACACGATGAAGCTGGCTGTGATTCAGATGGTTTCCACCTGCAGTGTGGCGGGTAATTTGCAGGCGGCGAGCGTCTTGCTGAGCCGTGCCGCGGATGCCGGTGCGGAGTTGGCCGTGCTGCCAGAGTACTTTTGCTTGCTGGGTCGGCGCGATATTGACAAGTTGGCGATACAGGAAGGGTGGGGTTCTGGACCCATCCAGGACTTTATGGCCCGAACCGCGCGTGAACTTGGTCTCTGGATCGTGGCGGGAACCATGCCCCTTTCGCTGCCGCCGGGGGATGGTCAGGCACCGCAGTCGCAGGGTGCTGCCGGAGAGCGGGTCCACAACAGCAGCCTGGTGTTTGATCCTCGAGGTGACTGCGTTGCCCGCTACGACAAGATTCACCTGTTTCGCTTCGACAATGGCCACGAGCGCTACGACGAGTCACGGGTTTTGCTGGCCGGACAGCAGCCCGTGACCCTGGAGTTGCCGTCGCGCGACGGCCAGACATGGCGCCTCGGCTTGAGCGTTTGCTATGACCTGCGCTTTCCCGAGCTATATCGCTTGTACGCCCGCTCCGGTGTTGATTTGTTGCTGGCACCCAGCGCCTTTACTTATACGACAGGTCAGGCGCACTGGGAGCTGCTGCTGCGGGCGCGGGCGGTTGAGAACCTGGCCTTTATGGCTGCTGCAGCGCAAGGAGGCTTGCACGAGAACGGGCGCCAGACCTGGGGCCATAGCATGCTGGTGGATCCCTGGGGCCAGATTCTGGGTCAGGCGCCGCAAGGGGAGGCTGTGGTACTGGCGGATCTGGACATGGGCGTACTGCGCGCGGCTCGCAAGCGCTTGCCGGCCCTGGCACACTGTGTACTCTGAACCGTTGTCGTGTGGTCTTCAGGCACCTGGGCGGGGAGCGTCGTCGTCCTCTTCAGCAGAGCGCAACTCGCCTTTGTGCCGACCGGAAAACATGGTCCACCAGACGATCAGCAGCAGCAGCAGCAAGGCGCCGAGGGCCTCCAACAAGAGCCAAAGCATCAGATATGTTCTTTCCGTCGGCTGTGCACTGTCACTGGTGGGAGTCCTGGCCAGTGCGGCCGAGCCGCTTGTGCCGATTGTGGATGATCAGCAACCACTGCCACCGCCACTGGTGCAGGCCCGCAGCCGCTGGGTGCCGGTTCGCTGGAATGAGTTGCCCGGCCTGGGTCAGGACCGACTGCATGAGGCCTGGAACGCCTGGCTTCGCAGCTGTGAGCGACCGGGTCCAGCGTTTGCCTGGGTATGTCGCGATGTGCGGCGCTTGAGCATTGCCGCTGAGGACGAGAAGTTCAACTGGATGGTGACTACACTGCAGCCCTACCGTATTGAGTCTCTGCAAGGGGAGGCAACCGGATTGCTGACGGGCTATTTTGAGCCGATATTTGATGCTTCCAGAGTGCGCACGCCAGAGTTTCAGGTGCCCTTGCACCAGCCGCCGACGCGACCCCCCGCACGCCAGCCTTGGTACACGCGCCAGCAGATCGATACCTTGGATGAGGCCCGGGCGGCGCTTCAGGGGCGGGAGATTGCGTTTCTGTCGGACCCGATCGACGCGCTGATCATGCAGATCCAGGGGTCGGGCCGGCTGCGTCTGAGCCAGAGCGATGGCAGCAGCAAGACCGTCCGCCTGGCTTTTGCCGGATCCAACGACCAGCCCTATCGCAGCGTCGGCAGCTGGTTGCAGCAACAAGGGGCGATTCGCGAGGTCTCCTGGGTGTCGATCAAGGCCTGGGCCCAGCAAAACCCGCAGCGGGTGAATGAAATGCTGTGGAGCAATCCGCGAACCGTGTTTTTCAGGGAGGAGCCCTTGTCCAGCTCTGACTTCGGGCTCGGTCCCAAGGGTGCGCAAGGTGTGCCGCTCACGCCCGGGCGTTCGGTGGCGGTTGACCCGTCGAGCATTCCCTACGGCACGGCTTTGTGGCTCGTATCCAATGGTGAGGCCGCTGCGCTCAACCGGCTGGTGCTGGCGCAGGATACAGGCAATGCGATCACTGGCGCGACGCGTGTTGACTATTTCAGTGGCTGGGGACCTGAAGCCGCTACCCTGGCTGGCCGGCTCAAGCAGCCGGTGCGCCTTTGGGCCTTGTGGCCGCGGTAGTTCGCCTGAATGCCTGGTTGGAGTACGACTTCAGAAGAGAAAGTGGCCTGAAGCCACACAAAAAAAGCATGGGGCACTGCTTTTCATGTAGCAGTTGAGACGCGCTCAAGGACCCGCGAGGTGTCCCAGAGGCAAGGCGCTGCTGGCCTTGACTTCGCCCAGCGAAAAGCTGGTGTGCAGGTCTTTGACGTTGGGCAGGTTGATCAGGCTTTGCAGGGCAAAACGGGAAAAACTGTCCAGATCCTGCGCCACCACCTGTAGCTCGAAGGTTCCGGTGCCGCTGATATAGTGGCAAGCAATGACCTCGGGTAGCTTGCGAATGGCCTCTTCCAGCACCCGTGTCGCGTCGCCAGTATTGCGTTCGGCATCCAGCCGGACAAAGGCCAGCACGCCCAAGCCAATCTTGTGGCGGTCAATCTCGGCACGGTAGCCCTTGATGTAACCGCCGTCCTCCAGCGCCCGTACACGGCGCCAGCAGGGTGCTGCCGAAAGACCCACGCGGGTACTGAGTTCGGCATTGCTCAACCTGCCGTCGGTCTGCAAGAACCCGAGAATGGCGATGTCGAACTTGTCTAGTGTTTCCACAATCTGTACTTTTGAGCAAGAAGCTTTCTCATAGTACCGTAATTCCGGCACAAAAAGCAAAGACATATCAGCGCAACGGGCATACACTTTGCACTCGCTTGCAGCCTCCTCCCTGACCGGGATGCCGGGCCGCCTGGTGCCGCCCATAAAGCGACACGCGCACTCTCAATTTGTAGTCCCGTGGAGACCCCATCACCATGAATGCACCCCTGTCGCGTGACCTGCCCGAGCATGTCCGTCAAGCCCTCGAGACGGTCACCCTGGATGACAAGTATTCGCTGGACCAGGGTCGCGCTTTCATGAGTGGGGTTCAGGCGCTGGTCAAACTGCCGATGCTGCAACGCCAGCGCGATGCCTTGCAGGGCAAGAACACGGCCGGCTTCATCAGCGGTTACCGCGGGTCTCCGTTAGGGGGTTATGACCAGGCCTTGTGGAAGGCTGCCAAGTACCTCAAGGCGCAGAACATTGTGTTTCAGCCCGGCGTCAATGAGGAACTGGCTGCAACGGCGCTGTGGGGCACCCAGCAGCTTGGTTTTGCACCGCCAGGGACCAACAGGTTTGATGGCGTATTCGGCATCTGGTATGGCAAGGGCCCGGGCGTGGACCGCTGCTCCGACGTGTTCAAGCACGCCAACATGGCCGGGACCACGGAGTATGGCGGCGTCATCGCGGTGGCCGGGGACGACCACATTTCCAAGAGTTCCACGGCGGCGCATCAGAGTGACCACATCTTCAAGGCCTGTGGGTTGCCGGTGTTCTTTCCGGCCAACGTGCAGGAGATCCTGGACCTGGGCATCCACGCCTTTGCCATGAGCCGCTTCTCCGGCGTCTGGGCTGGCATGAAGACCATACAGGAAATTGTGGAGTCGAGCGCCACGGCGATCATCGATCCACGCCGTGTCGAGATCAAGATTCCGACAGACTTCCAGATGCCTGCAGGCGGAGTCCATATCCGGTGGCCGGATCATGCGCTGGAACAGGAAGCACGTCTGTTCCATTACAAGTGGTATGCAGCACTGGCTTACATCCGGGCCAACCGGCTGAACCACAATGTGATCGAAGGTCCGAATGACCGCTTTGGCATCATGGCCAGCGGCAAGGCCTACAACGACACCCGCCAGGCGCTGATCGATCTGGGGCTGGATGACGCTACCTGCCGCCAACTGGGTTTGCGAGTGCATAAAGTGGGCGTGGTGTGGCCACTGGAGGCCCAGATTACCCGCGAGTTTGCGACCGGCCTGCAGGAAATCCTGGTGGTTGAGGAAAAGCGTCAGGTCATCGAGTACCAGCTCAAAGAAGAGCTCTACAACTGGCGCTCCGATGTGCGCCCGAATGTGTTGGGCAAGTACAGTGAGGTCGAAGGCGATTTTTCAGGTGGCGAATGGTCGCAGTCCAACCCCACTTCGAATACGCTTTTGCGTGCCAATGCCGACCTGTCGCCTGCGTTGATCGCCCAGGCCATTGCCCAGCGCGTCAAGAAGCTCGGACTGGATGTTGACATCGCTGCGCGGATCGATGCCCAACTAGCGATCCTGCAGGCCAAGGAGCGCTCGATGCAGGTGCTCGAAGTCAAGGGCGAGCGCGCACCGTGGTTCTGTTCCGGATGTCCACACAATACTTCCACCCGGGTGCCGGAAGGCTCACGCGCCATGGCCGGTATCGGCTGCCATTTCATGGCCACTTGGATGGACCGCAGCACCGTGGGCTTCACCCAGATGGGCGGTGAAGGCGTGCCATGGGTCGGCCAGCAGCCGTTCTCCACGGACCAGCACATCTTTGCCAACCTGGGCGACGGCACTTACTTTCACAGCGGATTGTTGGCGGTGCGCCAGAGCATCGCGGCGGGCGTCAATATTACCTACAAGATCCTGTACAACGACGCCGTCGCGATGACCGGTGGCCAGCAGGTGGGTGAGCGCCCGGAAGGGCACTCGGTACTGCAGATTGCGCATTCGATGCAGGCGGAAGGAGCCACCCGGATAGTCGTGGTGACGGACGAACCGGAAAAATACGAGGGCGTGGCCGTGCCTGCCGGGATAGCAGTGCAGCACCGCGACGATCTGGACGCGATCCAGCGTGACTTCCGCGAGATCAAGGGCACCAGTGTCATTATTTATGACCAGACCTGTGCAACGGAAAAGCGCCGCCGGCGCAAGCGCGGCAGCATGGTAGACCCGGCCAAGCGGGTGGTCATCAACGAGCTGGTGTGCGAGGGCTGCGGTGACTGTGGCGTGCAGAGTAATTGCCTGAGTGTCGAGCCGCTCGAGACCGAATTCGGTCGCAAGCGCCAGATCAATCAGTCCACGTGCAACAAGGACATGTCCTGTGTCAAAGGTTTTTGTCCCAGCTTCGTGACCGTGGAAGGCGGTCAGTTGCGCAAGAAGGTCAGGGCCGCAGAAGCTGCCATCCCGTCGCCACTTGAATTCGGTGAACTGCCGGAGCCGGTCATGGCGGTTGCCGCCGCTATCAACGATGCCCATGGTGCTGCCATCGATTCAGGCGTCTGGGGCATCGTAGTGGCTGGCGTTGGTGGCACGGGTGTGATCACGATCGGGCAACTGCTCGGTGTCGCCGCGCATCTGGAGGGTAAGGGCATCGTCACCCAGGACGCTGGCGGCCTGGCACAGAAGGGTGGGGCCACCTGGAGCCATGTGCTGATCGGCGCTCGCCAGGATGACATCCGAACCACGCGGGTGGGCAATGCAGCTGCCGATCTGATCATTGGCTGCGACCCTCTGGTCGCGGCCAACAAGGAAACGGTACTGCGCATGCGCCCGGGTCGAACGCACGTGGCGCTCAACTCCAACAGCACCCCGACAGCGGCCTTTGTCAAGCAGGCGGATTGGCTCAACCCGGCTGAGCAGTGCGTGGCAGAGATCAGTCGGACCGTTGGCGAGGCTGGAGTGGCCGTGTTCAATGCCGATGCCACCGCCGTGCGTTTGTTGGGCGACAGCATTTTCACCAATCCGATGATGCTGGGCTTTGCCTGGCAAAAGGGCTGGGTACCACTGCGAAGAGCGTCGCTGTTGCGCGCCATGGAGCTCAATGCTGTGGCCGTTGAACAGAACAAGGCGGCGTTTGAATGGGGTCGGCACGCCGCCCATGACTGGGCCAGTGTCGAGCGCCTGTTGGTCCCGGCGCAGGTGGTGGCATTCAAGAAGCGGGAGTCGCTCGATGACCTGTTGCAGCGTCGGGCCGAGTTTCTCATCGGATATCAGAGCCAGGCTTATGCCGCGGGCTACCAGGAATACATCGCCAAGGTCCGGCAAGCTGAGCAGACCGCCGTGCCTGACGCCCGCCACTTGCCCTTGACCGAGGCGGTGGCACGCTATCTGTTCAAGTTGATGGCCTACAAGGACGAGTACGAGGTCGCCCGCTTGCACAGTGACCCGGCCTTCCACGCCCGCATCAATGGCATGTTTGAAGGAGACTTCAAGCTGAACTTCCATCTGGCGCCGCCGCTGCTGGCTCGCCGCAATGCCAAGGGTGAACTCCAGAAGAGCAGGTTCGGTCCCTCCATATTGGTCGCGTTTCGGCTGCTGGCCCGGTTCAAGGGTCTGCGTGGTTCGGCGTTTGACATTTTTGGCCGAACGGAGGAACGCCGGACGGAGCGTGCCTTGATCGAGCAGTACCGCGCCACTATGGACGAAGTACTGTTACATCTGTCGCCTGCCAGCCATGCTGCGGCACTGGAGCTTGCCCGGATCCCGGAGCAGATTCGCGGCTACGGACACGTCAAGGAGCGCCATCTGGCGGCGGTTCGTACGACGTGGGACCGGTTGCTTGCGGATTTTCGCAATCCGGCGTTGGCGAAAAAGCGCGCCTGAGCGGCGCTAGAGGCCCAAAGCAATGTGCGTGTGGCGCGATCGGCTATCAAATAGATAGCAATCAGGATCTGCCAGCGCACCTTACAATGCCGGGTTCACCGGTTTGGGGCGCGAAGAAACGTTATCCCATCCTCGGTCATGTGCTGATCTTTCCTTCGTGGAGTGTTTTGTGTTCATATCTTCCGCTTTTGCCCAGACCGCGCCAGCAGCTGGTGGAGACATGCAGTCATCGCTGATGAGCATGCTGCCATTGATCCTGATGTTCGTGGTGCTGTATTTCGTGATGATCCGGCCGCAGATGAAGAAGCAGAAAGAACATCGGGCCATGATTGAAGCGCTGGCCAAGGGCGATGAGGTCGTGACCGCTGGCGGGCTGTTGGGCAGGGTGAGCAAATTGGGCGAAAGCTTTGTTTCGCTGGAAGTGTCCAATGCCGTGGAGATCCAGGTGCAGCGCAGTGCCGTTGTCCAGGTCCTGCCCAAGGGCTCTATCAAGTAACAAGGTAAGGTGTTCGCTGTAAATTCGCTGCCCTGATTCTCCGGACCCCTCATGAACCGTTACCCGGTGTGGAAATACGCGATCATCGTGATCGCGCTGGTGGTGGGGGCCCTGTACACCCTGCCGAACTTCTTTGGCGAGGCACCGGCAGTACAGGTGTCTGC
>JANMKM010000696.1:0-5426 GCA_031372035.1 Rhodoferax sp.
CCAGATTGACATGGCAAAGCTGCGACAACAGACCGAGCGCATCGGCTATCCGATCCTGGGGGTGGTGTCGCAGCTCAATGCGCTGTGCCGCGACAAGCTCGGCGAGTACTGTCACTGGGGTGCCACAACCCAGGACATCACCGACACCGCCACCGTGCTGCAGATCCGTGAGGCGCTGGTCATCGTGGATACCGAACTGGCTGCGATCTCGGCCGCCATGGCCGACCTGGCGCGCCGGCACCGTGACACGCCGATGATCGGCCGCAGCAATCTGCAGCAGGCCATTCCCGTGACCTTCGGCTACAAGATGGCCGGGCTGCTGTCGGCCATCGAGCGCCACCGCGAACGCCTGGCACAACTGCGGCCACGGGTGCTGGTGGGCGAGTTTGCCGGGGCCGCCGGCACCCTGGCCTCGCTGCAGAGCGGCGCCATGCAAACGCAGGCCGGTCTGTGCGCCGAACTGGGGCTGGGCCAACCGTTGATTGCCTGGCACACCATCCGCGACAACATTGCCGAAGTCGGCAATTTCCTGGGGCTGGTGGGCGGCACCCTGGGCAAGCTGAGCATGGACGTGAAGCTGATGATGCAGACCGAGGTGGGCGAGGTGTACGAACCCTTTGCCCACGGACGCGGCTCCAGCAGCACCATGCCGCAAAAGCGCAACCCGATCTCCAGCTGCTACATCCATGCCCAGATCTCGGTGCTGCGCCAGCATGCCGCGGCGCTGATGGACGCCATGGTGGCGGACCACGAGCGCTCCACCGGCCCCTGGGAGATCGAGTGGATAGTGCTGCCCGAGGCCTTCTGCCTGATGGCCGGTGCGCTCAAACAATCGCGCTTCGTGCTCGAAGGGCTCGAGGTCGACGCGAAGGCGATGCGCCGCAACATCGACCTCACGCACGGCCTCGTGATGAGCGAGGCGGTGATGATGGGCCTGGGTCCACATATCGGCCGCGAATATGCGCATGACCTGGTGTACGACATCTGCCGTGATGCCGTGAAGCAGCAGCGGCCGTTGCTCGATCTGCTGGCTGCGCACCCGGAAATCAACAAGCACCTGGACCGGGCCGCGCTGGCGATACTGTGCGATCCGGTCAACTACCTCGGCCAGTCCGGCGTGATGGTGGACCGGGTGCTGGCCAGCCTGCACTGACGGTTTGGCTACGGCTTGCAATGCCAAAGCCGACTCCTGGATCTGGAGGTCGGAGGCAAGACAGGCTCAAGGGTTCGCGGAATTCCCCAGTCTGCTATCCGAAAGGTAGCGAACCAAGGTCAACGGTGCGCCTCACGCAGGTCTATGGTGCTGCTGCAGCAATGCCACAAAGGCCGGCATTGGCAGCGGGCGCTGGAACAAGTAGCCCTGGTAGTTGTCGCACCCGATCTGGCGCAGGCACTCCAACTGGGCGGTGGTTTCAACGCCCTCGGCAATGACCGACATGCCCAGGTTGTGGCCCAGGTCGATGATCGTGCGCACGATGGCAGCGTCGGCACGTCCGCCGGGCAGGTCTTGCACGAACGACTGGTCTATCTTGAGTTCATCCAGTGGGAAGCGCTTGAGATAGCTCAGTGACGAGTAGCCGGTGCCAAAGTCGTCGATCGAGAGTGTCACCCCCAGCGCCTTGATCTCGAGCATCAGGGCCAGGGCCATCGGTACGTCGTCCATAAGCGTGCTCTCGGTCAGCTCGACCACCAGGCAGCCTGGTTGCAGCCCGCTCTGATCCAGCGCCCGGTGCAGACTGGTCCCCAGCGTGCCGCCCATGAACTGGGCCTTGGCGACATTGACGGCAATCTTCATCTGGCCCAGGCCGGAACGTGCCCATTGCGCTGCGTCATGGCAGGCCTGCTCTATCACCCACTGGCCGATTCCCAGAATCAGGCCGGATTCCTCGGCCAGTGGAATGAACTGTCCCGGTGGCACCAGGCCATGTTCCGGATGCTGCCAGCGCACCAGGGCTTCGGCGCCGATGATGCGCCCGCTCACCACTTCCACCTTGGGTTGGTAGTGCAGCAGCAGTTCCCCGCGCGCGGCAGCACCGCGCAATTGCGACGCCAGGGTCAGGCGCCGCAAGGAGCGTGCATTGAGCTCGGGCGAAGCAAAAATCCAGGCAATGCTGCCGCGCTCGCGCGCATGGGTGGCAGCCAGGTCCGCGCCTTGGCGCAACGCCGACGGCGTTTCTCCATCGGCGGGTGACAGGGCAATGCCCAGCCAGGCCGTCGGCGCCAGATCGTGCACGCCCAGTGTGACCGGCTCGCAGAGCACAGTGTGCAGGTCCTTGGCCATGGCTTCGACCGCCTCGGCGTCGGCCAGGCCTTCCAGCACCAGACCGAAATAGGCACCGCCGAGGCGGGATATTGCGGACGACTGCTCGCGGTCGCGCGACAGCGGCATGCGGCTGCGCCAGGTGTTCAAAAAGTGCTCCAACCTGCGCGCGATTTCACGTGCCAGGTCATCGGCCGTGGCTTGGTCCACCGTGTCTCGCAACTGGCGGCATTCCGGAACATGGATGCTGAACAGCGCCAACACGCTGCCCGATGCCTTGTTGCGGGTGATGGCGTCGCTGATGCCGCGTTCGAACAGACGCTGGTTGGGCAGGCCGGTGACAGCGTCGAAGTTGACCTGTCGCCTGTGGTATTGGTGAAACGCCAGGGTATTGCGCACCCGCAGCACCAGTTCGCTCGCATCCACGGGTTTGGACAGAAAGTCGGTGGCCCCCAGCTGCAGCGCCCGCAGCTTGGCGTCAGCCCCGGTGGCCGCGGTCAGGACGATCACCGGCAGGTAGCTCAGGGTGGCATCAGCGCGGATCGTCTGCAACAGCTCAAAGCCGGAGATGTGGGGCATCATCAGGTCCAAAAGCAATACGCCCGGCTCCTCGCGCCGTAGCATCGGCAGGGCTTCGCGCGGGTCGTTGGTCACCACGAAATTGGCGTAGCCCTCGTCTTCGAGGTGGGTCTGGATCAGTTCCGTCATCAGCGGTTCGTCGTCCACCATCATCACCTTGGCGTCGAGCAGCGGCGAGCGTGTTACCCCCCGTTTTCGGTCTGGCGCAGCCATGCCGCTGTCCGTCATGTCGCATTCTCCGGCTGCTGCAGCGTGGCCATTGCAATGCCTTGCTGAATGCGGCGCTCCAAATGCTGCAACTGTTCCAGAATGGCCGAGATCGCCGCCTGGTCGCCACTGTGCGCTGCTGCCTCCAATGCCTGCGCCGGCTCGAACAGGTCATCGAAGCCGACGCTACCGCCCGCACCCTTGAGCCAGTGGGCCAGCGCCGCAAGCTCGGTCATGTCACCACCGCTGCCGGCGGTTCCCATCTGCGTCAGCTTCAGGGGCAGCTGTTCAGCGAAACGCACAGCGATTCGGCCCAGCTTGGCGTGTCCGGCCATGCGCGAGACGATGGGCGCGCCAGGCGCCAGCGGCTCTGCCGCGCTGGTGTTCGCTCCGACGGGCTCTGGTACTGCCGCCGCACTGGCAGTATCTGGTAGCTGCTGTTGGCCGCCAAGCCGTTGCGCCAGGTCCGCCAACAGGGCGTCCACGTCAATCGGCTTGGTCTGGTAGCCGCTGAAACCCGCCTCTTCCAGCTCTCGCTCAAAGCCCTTCATGGCGTTTGCAGTCAATGCGATGACCGGCAGGGTGCAGCCAGCGGCGCGCAGTGCGCGTGTCGCCGTTCGCCCATCCATGACCGGCATCTGCATATCCATCAGCACCAGGTCAAATGCCTCGCTGGCGACGCGATCCACAGCGATCTGGCCGTTCTCGGCTTCGCTCACACGCAGCCCCACCTCTTCCAGCAGCACGCGCACCAACTGCCGGTTCTCCAGCCCGTCGTCAACCACCAGCACATGCCGCGGTGGAAACTGCCAGCGCACGCCGGCTGGTGCGCTAACGCGCTGCGCGGCGCGGGCCAACGCGTCCGGCGCCAGCATCTCTTCCGCAGCGGCAACAGGTGCCTGGAGCCAGACGCAAAAGGTGGTGCCGTCACCATAGACGCTGCTGGCAACGATGTCGCCGCCCATGGCCCGGGCAAAACCGCGGCTGATCGTCAGCCCCAGACCGGTACCACCAAAGCGCCGCGTGGTGCTGGATTCGGCCTGGACGAAAGGCTCGAACACCGATTCCAGCCGGTCGGCCGGAATGCCGATGCCACTGTCCTGGACGTCGATGCAATAGCGCCGCTGTGCCTTCGATCCATCCAGCCGCAGCCGCACCGTGACGCTGCCGCGCTCCGTGAACTTGATGGCATTGCCAATCAGATTCGTCAGGATCTGCCGCAGCCGTGCTGCGTCGCCGTCGATCATGGCCGGCAGCGCCTGGGGAAACTGCAGATCCAGTGCCAGGCCCTTTTGTCCAGCCCGTTCGAGCAAGGTCTGCACCACTTCATGCGCCACCTGGTGCGGGGCAAAGGGCATGTGTTCGGCTTCCAGGCGTCCGGCTTCGACCTTGGACAGGTCAAGGATGTCATTGATCAGGTTCAGCAGATGGCGGCCGCTGGAGTGGATGATGTCGAGCTGCTTGGCCGCGTCCTGGGTATTGCGCAAGCCACCGCGGCGCAGCACCTCGGTGAAGCCGAGAATGGCGTTCATGGGGGTGCGGATTTCGTGGCTCATGTTGGCCAGGAACTGGCTCTTGGCCTCGCTCGCGGCATCGGCCTGCTCCTTGGCGGCCTGCAGCGCGGCGCCGCGCAGCTCCAGTTCGGTCACGTCCTGGAAACTGATCACCAAGGCCTGCAAGCCACCGCGGTCGTCCAGGATCGGGGAGCAGTTGGCGCGCAACGCGTAGCCCGTGCCGGTTGCGCCGCGCACGTTCAGGTGCACATCGCGCTGGGCCTGCCGGTCATGCTGTGCCAGCTCCCAGGGGAGGGCGGCGCGCTCCACGGCACTGCCATCTGCATGGCTCCAGGCGAATTCCGAGGGCGAGCGTCCGACCAGCTTCTGCTCATCGACCCCGAGCATGATGCTGGTGGACTTGTTGGCCAGGACAATGGCGCCGCTGCCATCCATCACCACCATGCCTTCGGTCAGCGTGTCGTAGGCGGCACGCACCCGCTGCGGTACGGCGCGCGATGGATCCAGCTGTTGCAGCATGCGCTTGAGATACAGCAGAAACAGCAGGCAGCAGGCACCAAACACGAATGCGGTCAGGCGCAGGCTCGGGTCCTGCAACTGGCCGCGCCAACCGGCTTCGCGCAAGGGCGCGAAGCGCAGCTCCACCGTGCCCCAGGACTGTCCGGCCTGCGACACCGGGACCACGATTTCGGCGTCGCTGGACCCGGTAGCTGCCGTCGCACTCCAGTTCGCGGCGTGCTCGTGCAGATCGATCAGCAGCGCGCCATCCTGGGCACGGACACCGATGGACAGAACCTCATCGTCGCGGCTGCGCAGAAATTCGAGGGTGTCGCGTAAGGCTTCCGGCTGGGTGTCGTCCAGCAGGC
>JANMKM010000697.1:0-10014 GCA_031372035.1 Rhodoferax sp.
CATCAGCCTGCTCCTGGCCCGATTGCTGACCCGCCTGTCAGGCTGGGTCTGGCGCAACCTGCAACGCCTGGGTGCTGCAGCCCGGCGCTGGCAGGAGCGCTTGCGCCAGGGTTTTGCTGCCAGTCCGGCACCGGTTGGCGCCAATGGTTTTCGCTTCGAGACCCTGGAGCCCCGGGTGCTGCTGTCGGCAGACCTGAGCGGCAGCATCACGGCGCTCTCCCCTGCGATTGCGTTCACGCCCGGGGCCGCATCGAGCGCCACGGTGCAGTTGCTCAAGACCGGAGCCGATGCCCTGACAGATACCGTGCGGGTCAAGGTCTATGCGTCCAGCGACGCGACCTTGGATGCCAGCGACAAGCTGCTCGGCCAGGCCGATGTGGCCGGTGCGCAGCTCGGCACCGGTGTGCCGGTGCAGGTCAATGTGCCGTTGGATACCGGTGTCATGGCCCAGGGCGGCAACTACCGCCTGTTCAGCGTGGTCGATCCGGACAACACCATCACCGAATCCAACGAAAGCAACAACAGCACCCTGGCGGCTTCCCAACTGCAGCTCTCGGCCACCTTCGGCCAGGTGGGCAACGCCATTGTCCCGTCGGTAACGCTGACCGATGCCGATGGCACCCGCTTCACACTCGGCCTCAACGGCAAGGGTACCGCCACGCTGGCACGCAATGCCACCGGTTACCAGGTACAGATCAACGGCAGTGACGACACCACCCAACTGGTGCTCACTGCCGGCGGTGGCGACGGCCGCGTTACATTCAGCGGCATCACTGCCAGCGGACCGATGCGCAGCATCGTGGCGCCTGCTGCCGACCTGGTGGGCGTGTTGAATGTGGCTGGTTCGCTGCGTACCCTGATCATTGGCGACGCCACCGGCGCGCAGATCACCACCAGCGGCGCGGCGGCACTCAACGTCACGGGCCGGTCCTTCAGCGCCGTGCAGTTCATTACCACGCAAGTGCTCGACAGCCTGCGCGTGGGCGCCTGGAATGCTCCAGCCGCGGGCAGCTCGTCCTTGCAGGCGCCAGCCGTGCGCAACCTGCTGGTGGAGCAGGGCTTTGCTGCAGACATGGTGCTGTCGGCTGTGGGCCTTGGCTCCGGCACGCAGACCCTGGGGTATTTCCAGGCGACAACGGTCACGGCCGGGCGCTGGAGCATTGAAGGCGCGGCCGGCGCCATCAACGCCGGCAGCGTGGCGGCGGGCTGGAGGGCCGACATCACGGGTGCGCTGGATCAGCTCAATACCCAGGGCGACATGTCCGGGCTGCTTGCGGTGGGTTCGCTCGACAGCTTGAAGATTGGCGGCAAGGCCCAGGACCTCACCTTGCTGGTGGGCGCCAACCTGGGCAACGATGTTGCGCTGGGTGGCGCCGGGACCGCTGGCGACAGCTTTGGCGCCGGCACGCTGGGGCAGGTGCACATTGGCGCGGGCATGAGCGCCAGCAACATCCTGGTCGGTGCCAACCCGGTCAACGGCATCTTCAACGACGGCAACGACATCCTGGCGGGCAATGCCAGCAACGGTTTGCGCAAGCTCTTCATTGGCGGGGCCATCGACGCCAGCAGCCATATCGTGGCGCCCGCCTTCCCGGCCAGCGCCAGCATCAATGGCCAAGTGGTCAACCCGGCGGCGCAGGAGCAACTCAGCACCCAGTCCCGTGACTGGACCGCACCCACCCTGTCGGTGCGCCTGGCAAATGACACGGGTGCGAGCAATGCCGACAAGCTCACCATCGATGCCGGCATGGCCGGAATCGTGTCAGATCTCAAGGGCGCCACGGCCCTGATGGGAGCAATTGACCCTGCAGGCGGCGCGCTGCCCCTGGTGGATCTGAGTTCGAGCCTGCAGCCCGACGGCAGCTTCCAGCTGACGGCGGTGCAGGTGGCGGCCCTGGCGGGCGGCAGCTTGAGCGACGGCAGCCATACGCTGCGCTTGAGCGCCAGGGATTCATCTGGCAACGTCTCAACGCCGAGCGACCTGGTCTTCACGCTGGACCGAACGGCACCACCCATCACAGCCCTGGCCTTTGCCGCTGCCGACGCCAGCGATGCCACCGGCACCCAGACCATGGCAGCACGGGCCCAACTCAAAGGCCAGACCGAAATCGGCGGCACTATCACCCTGGCCAGCCAGGGCCTGAGTGCAGCAGCCGGCGCCGGTGGCATTTTCGTGCTGCCTGACGTGCAGCTGGCGCTGGGCGACAACCTGCTCACTGTCACCGCCACAGACGCCGCCGGCAATACGTCCAGCCTGAGCCGCACGCTCAACCGTACGGTGCAAACCCAGCAGGACGCCGTGCTGGCCTGGAACACCATTGCCTTGAACGCCATCAGGCTCGATGTGACCGACCCACCCATTGCGACCCGGGTGCTGGCGGTGCAAAGCATTGCCGTATATGACACCCTGGCCGCCATCGAGGGCACCCCGGCATTCCTGGTGCAGCACAGCGTCATTGGCACCGCGTCGGCCCAGGCTGCCGCTGCCGAGGCCGCCTACCGCGTGCTGTATGTGCTGTATCCGGGCCAGCGGGCCAGCCTGGATGCGGCACTGGCCACCAGCCTGGCAGCCATACCCGACAGCGCGGCCAAGACCGCTGGCATCGCGCTGGGGCGCGAAGTGGCCGATGCGGTGCTGGCCGTCCGCGCCAATGACGGCTATCTGGACTTTGTGTCCGAGGACGGTGGTACCCAGCTGGGCCAGTGGCGCCCCACCGGCCCGATGTACCTGGTGGCCCAGAACCCGCAATGGGGTGGAGTCACCCCATTTGCGCTGACCGCGGCTGACGAGTTCCGCGCCGCAGCGCCACCGACACTGGATTCGGCCGCCTACGCTGCTGCCATCAACCAGGTACAAAGCCTGGGCAGCGCCAACAGTGCCACGCGCACGGCCGACCAGACCCAGCAGGCCCTGTTCTGGGCCGATGGTGGTGGTAGTTACATGCCACCAGGCCACTGGAACCAGATCGCTGCCCAGGTGGCCCAGGCCCAGGGCAACAGCATGAGCGCCAATGCCCGGCTGATGGCGCAGCTCAATGTGGCGCTGGCCGATGCGGCCATTGCCGCCTGGGACACCAAGTACACCTATGACTTCTGGCGCCCGATCACCGCCATCCAGAACGCCGGCGCGGACGGCAACGCCGCCACCGTGCAGGACACCAACTGGACGCCGTTGCTGATCACCCCGCCGCACCCCACCTATGTCTCCGGACACTCCACCTTCAGCGCAGCTGCAGCCGACATCCTGCGCGCCACTTTTGGTGCAAACGTCAGCTTCACATCCAACAGCGTCACGTTGCCCGGGGTGACCCGCAGTTTCACCAGCTTCGACCAGGCGGCCGACGAAGCCGCTGCCAGCCGCATCTATGGTGGCATCCACACCAGCCTGGACAACGAAGCCGGCAAGACCATTGGCCACCAGGTGGCCGATGCGGTGCTGGAGCGCTTTGCGCTGCAGCAGGACACCCAGGCGCCCAACATCATCCTGGGTGACAGTGCAGCAGCCATCAAGACCAACCTGGTGCTCTCGGGCCAGATTCTGGACAACCTCTCCGGTGTGGCCAGCGCGCAGTACAAGGTCGATGCTGGTGCGCTGCAGAACCTGAGTCTTGATGCCGCCGGCCGGTTCAGCCTGAGCACGACCCTGGCGCTGGACGGCAGTGCCGACGGCGACCACACCGTGACCCTGATTGCCAAGGATGCCGCCGGCAACACAGCGGTCGGTCTGATCCGCAGCGTCACGCTGGACACCAAGGCGCCAACGCTGGCTCTTGCCAGCCTGCCCGCTGGCGCAGTGCTGGACGCCAGCACCCGCCTGACAGGCACGGCGGATGCAACAGGCACGCAACTGGTGCAGCTGAGCTACACGGTCGACGGCGGGCCGAAGCACAACCTGATTTTTGATGCAGGGAAAGGCTCCTTTGACCAGGCTCTGGCATTAGGCGACCTGGGCATTGGAGCCCATACGGTGGCCTTGACCGCGGTGGACGCTGCGGGCAATGCCACCACGCTCAGTCGGGCCGTCACGCTGGAGAACCTAGCGCCCTTTGTGGTGAGCAGCGTGACACCCACCGAGGGATCAACGGACGTGGGCAGCACCTACCGCCCGCAGGTGAGCTTCAGCCGTGCCGTCAACGCTGCCACGCTGACCAGCAACACCTTCTACGCTACGGGCTCGGACGGCCAGAAGCTCGATGCTGCCATCGTGCCGGCGCTGGACGGCAGCTTTGCCTGGATGTTCTTCACCAACCCCATGCCGGGTGGCTCCACCATCACGCTGCACCTGAACGGCTCGGCCATACGGGCGCTGGGGGACGGTGCCTTCCTGGATGCAGACGGCAATGGCAGCGCCGGCGGGGAATTGGCCTGGAGCTTCACCACGGTGAGCCTGACCCCGGTGCTGGGCACCTCACTGACCGGCAAGGTGGTGGACCCGGGGCCAGACCTCAAGCCCATGACCTTCGACGATGTCGGGCGCGGGCCGGATGGTGTGATCCACACCCCCGACGATGTCTTCAAGCTGCCGATAGCCCATGCCAGGGTGTGGGTCGTGGGCCTGGAAGACCATGCCGTGTTCACCGACGCGGACGGCAACTTCACGCTGGGCAGCGTACCCAGTGGCGACGTGAAGGTGGCCGTGGACGGGCGCACCGCCACCAACAACCCCGCCAACAATTTCTTCCCCGAGATGGTGATGGACGCACAGTTGCAAAGCGGCGTCGTCAACACGCTGATGGGCAGCATGGGCAGTCTTGATGCCCGCCAGGCCAACGCCGGCCGGGTGGAGGTGTACCTGCCACGCGTGGCCAGCAGTGTGCTGCAGAACGTGAGCGGGACGCAGCAGACCACGATCACGGTGGATGCGCTGGCCGCACCGCAGCTCACCGATGCACAACGCAATGCGCTGACGCTGACGGTGCAGCCGGGCAGTGCTGTGGGGGCCAACGGCCAGGTGCTGAGCAATGTGCAGATCGGCGTGTCCACGGTGCCGGCGGAGCTGGTGAAGGACATGCTGCCGCCAGGGGTGCTGCAGCACACCTTTGACATCACGATCCAGGCGCCGGGGGTCAATACCTTTACCGAGCCAGTTCAGATTACGTTTCCAAACGTCTTCAACGCGTCGCCTGGCACCCAGCTCAATATCCTGTCGTTCGACCACACCACCGGCATGCTGGTGATCAACGGCACCGGCACCGTGTCGGCCGATGGCCTGACGGTGGTTTCCGACGAAGGCTCGGGCGTGCGGGCGCCGGGGTGGCATGGGATGACGCCGCCCGGCACCAACCCCAGCCCGACACCGCCCGACTGCCCGGCTGAGCCGGCGGTGCCGGACACCTCGCGGGACCCGGCGGCCATCGAGGTCGTGCTGCCCATGCAGACCGGCAACCAGCCCACGCCCGCGCAGCTGAACGCCTACGCGATCACCTCGCCGGCCAGCGGCTACGTGAAGACCGTGAGCGTCACCGTCGATGGCGAACTGGGCCAGGTCTTCGACGCCGACACCGGTTTCTTCGGCGGCGACATCGGCACCGGCGGCGGCAACTGGACCCTGCACAGCAGCGACGACAACCTGAGATTCGACTGGACCGGCAAGTCCAATGCCGACCTGCAGGCGGCCGGGCTGCTGGACAGGTTCGGCGTCTATGGCGGTGTGGTCACGGTGCGCGAGGTGGTCAGGAAGACTACCGGCACCATGCCGCCGGACGGCGACTGCCCGCCGCCGCCCGAAGCGCCGGTGGTGACCATCCACAAGTTCTACGTCTATCGCTACCTCAACCCGGTCTATGCCGCGCAGGGCTTCTTCACCAACCTGCTGGGCCTGGGCGCGGTGTCGGCCAGTGAGCTGCCTTTCCCGGACGCCGTGCAGGCCGGTGCGGGCCACAGCACGCAGTTGCAGCAGCTGGACCTGCACATCAGCGCGGCAGCCGCCGTCACGCCTTTCGTGTTCACCGGCACGGCCTTCTCGGTGGCCAGCGGTGTCGTCACTTTCAACCCGCCAGCCGCCTCGGCCTACGACGACACCCTGGTTTTCAGGCCGGGCGTCCGGATTGATCTGCACGGCGTGGGGTCGGTGCGGCAGGAAATCGACCTGAACCGGACGGCGCTGGTCAACATGATTGCCGACATCCGGGACCACACCCCGGCCTACGGCATACCCGCGGCCTTGCGCACGGCCTTCGCGGACCCCGGCGCGGTGGCCGATGCGTCGCTGGCCATCGCTTCGTCGTATTTCACCAGCGCGGTGGGTGCGGCCTTGAACGTGTTCACCGGCAGCGCCACCGCCGGCAGCCTCAGCAACTATGTGCTGCAGGACGCCGCCCGCCCCGGTCTGTCGGGTGATTCCGGCTCACCCTGGGGTTCCGGCGTCGATGGCGTGACCGACATCAACAGCCTGGTTGCCAAGGCCAGTTCGCTGAGCAATGTGGTCAAGGCCTATCTATTGCCGGACGCTATCAACGAAGCGCGCGCGGGTTCGGCCAGCACCTTCGTGCTGGCGCTGTCCTATTGGGCGGACAACTCGACGGAAATATCGCTGGAAACGGCCATCGGGCGCACCATCGCCCACGAACTGGGGCACACGCTCGGGCTGACCCACATCCAGGGCGCGGTGGGCGCCAACGCCTACAACATCACCGGTGCTGCAGCGCCCGACGTGATGGCCTACGACGGCTGGTCCAGTGCGGGTGCGAGTTTCTCGACCTCGCTGGACGCGCTGATGCTGGCGCTCGACCAGCAGGTCACGGCAGCCCGCGTCACGGCGGCCCTGACCTACTACACGACGGCCAAGACCACCGGGGCCAGCGGCGATGCCAACCCCGATGCAGGTCATTTCGAAGAGACCGCAGCCATGCCCATACCCGGCAAGGCGCTGGTTGTGCTGGATGCCGCTACCGGCAACGTGGTGTCGTCTTTCGATTTTGGAAACGTCAATCTCGCCGATGGCGCGCAAACCCACACCTTTAATCTGCTGAGTCTCGGCACCGAAGCCGTCACCGCATCCGACGTGAAGATTGCGGGCAGTTCGGCCTATTCGCTCACACTGCCGGCGGGCTTCTCGTCGCCCCTGCTGCCGGGGCAGAGCCGTGCGTTTTCGGTCACCTTCAACGCCGCCCTGGGCCGTGCGCCCGCCACCTTGCGCCTTGCCAATGACGCCGCGCTGATCAACCTGAGCCTGAGCGGCCATGGCACCGCCACCGGCCCTGCGCTGCGGGTGGACGCCACGCAGAACAACCTGGGCGGTGCTGTGATCGGCAAGTCGGTGTCGAACGCGAACGCCCTGGTACTGACCAACGAAGGCCAGGCGCCCCTGGTCATCAGCGGACTGGGCTTCGTCGGCCCCAACAACGGTTTTGCCCTGACCGGCCTGCCTGCCGGCTTCCCCGGCAATCCCATCACCATCAACCCCGGCGCAAGCTATGCCTTGCCCGTGACCTACACGGCGCAGAGTGCCGGGCTGGCGCGGGCCACGCTGCAGATCCAGTCCAACGACCCCGCCAGCAACGGCATCCAGATCGGCTTGGCCGGCACTGGCGTGCGGTCCACGACGGTGGGCCACTGGGGCGACGATTACGTCTCCATCCAGTTCCCCGATCTCGCCGACAACACCACCCTGCACATGAAGACCGGGGCCGACGGCGTTATCGATGCCTTCATGCCGGCGCAAACGCGCTACCAGATCACGGTCTTCGACCCGGCCACCGGGCTGGTGGCCCACGGTGAAGGTGTCACCTCGCAGTCCGGCAAGACCACCGACCTGAGCAGCAAGCTGGTATTCAAGCCCAGCACGGCGCGCGACACCGACTTCGACGGCCTCCCCGACGATATCGAATTTGCAATAGGGACCACCCAGACGACGAGAGACACCGACAAAGACGGGCTGGATGATTTCACCGAAATCCGGCAGGGCCTGGACCCGCTGGGAGGCCTGGGCATTCCTGTGGGCGTGGTGGCAGCGTCCAAGTTGCTGGGCACTGCCGAGGCTGTGGCCGTCATGGGTTCGATCAACGGTGGGGCCGGTGTTACCGCCCTGGTTGCCACCGGTACCCAGGGGCTGGCCACGGTCGACGCCTCGCAATTCACCAAACCCCGGGTGCTGGCCGAACTCGATCTGCCGGGCAACAACACCGATGTCGCCGTGGACACGGCGCGGGGCCTGGCGGTGGTGGCGGGCAATGACGCTGGGCTGCAAATCGTCGACCTGTCCAATCCGGCGCTGCCCGTGCTGCGCCAGACGGTTGGCTTCGCCGGCCCGGTCGCCCATGTCGAAGTCCGCGACGGCACCGCCTACGTTGGCGTCGGCGCGTCGCTCGCCGTCGTTGACCTCAACACCGGCGACATTCGGCAGACTGTTGAGCTCGCCAGCATCGGCGGGACCTCGCTCACCGACATTGCGATCGACGGCAACACGGTCTATACGATGGACAGCAACCGGGTCCTGCGCGCCATCTCGATCACCGGCGACCTGCTCACGGCGCGCGGCGCGATCAGCCTGCCCAATGGTGGTGGCAATCTCTTCGTTGGCGGTGGCGTGGCCTATGTCGGCACGCTGAACGACTTCTCCCAGGGCTATCTCAGCGTCAACGTCGCCGACCCGGGCAACCTGTTGCTGCTCAGTGGTGTGGACGCTGCCAATATTGCGGGCCAGGCACTGGCAGCCAACGGCTCGGGACTGCTGGTGACCGCCGGCAACCTGCACGGCCCGCAAGGCCAGCAGATCTATGCGCTCGATGTGTCCGGTGTTGCCGATCCAGCCAATACCGGGAACTTTTTGACGCGCATCAACCTGCCGGCTGCCCCGAAGGACGTTGCCATAGCCAGTGGCCTGGCATTCGTGGCCGACGGCAGTGGCGGACTGCAGATCGTCAATTACATCGGCTTCGACAACAAGGGCATCGCGCCGACCGTATCGATGTCGGTCCAGGCCGTCGATGCCGACCCGGCCGCCCCCGGCACGCAGGTGCTCGAAGGCCGCGGGCTGCGTGTGCTGCCGACGATTGCCGACGACGTGCAGGTGCGCAATGTCGAGTTGCTGGTCAATGGGCAGGTGGTGTCCAACGATGTGAGCTTCCCGTTCGAGTTGTCCACCCAGGTGCCGAACATTGCATCAGGAGGAAGCACGCTGACCGTGCAGATTCGCGCCACCGATACCGGGGGCAATGTCGGCCTGTCGGAGCTCGTCTCGATGACAGTTGTGCCCGACACTTTTGCGCCGGTGCTTGTCCGCAGCAGTCTGGCGGATGGCGCCAGCCTGTTCTTTGTGCGTTCAATCGATCTGGCGTTCGACGAGCCGATCGATCTCGGGCGCTTCAATGCGTCCGCAATCACACTGGTGCGCAGTGGCGCCGACGGCAGTTTTGGCACGGCAGACGATGTGCCCACCAGTTTGCATATCGACAGCCGTGCGCAGGGGCAGTTTGTCTCGGTGTTGCCCGACGGTTACCTGCCGCCTGGCAACTACCGCATGACGATCGATCCGACCAAGGTGACCGACAGCGCTGGCAATGCGCTGTCCACCCCGATTGTCCGAACTTTCAGCGTCAAGCCTGCCAGCGATGTGCGAGCGGTGCAGGGCGTGCCAGCGGTGCCGGTTGCGCCGTCGGCCAACCCGGGACAGGAGATTGGTGTGCCGGTGTCCTTTGATCCCGCCACGGCACGGATGCGCTTTCTGATTCGTGCCGACAATGGCACCACCAGTACCCGGGACGTGGTGGTGCGCCGCGTCGATGCGGCCCAGGGACTGGCTTACTTCGTCGTGCCCACCGATGCAACGAGCGGCGACGTCACTCTGTTTTCGCAGGTAGGCAATGTCCAGACCATACCGGCTGACGGCATCTTTCCGCTGCAGGTGGTACCGATCGTGACGGATGCGCCGAGAGAGAGTGTGGCCGCTGACGGGAGCAGTGCGGTGGTGCTGCTCAGCGGGCTGGGTTTTGCCGAGGGCAACAACAGCGAGTACCGCTTTGGGGCGGAGTTGGTGGTGGATGCGGCAGGCGACAGTGCGGGGGCCAACGTGTT
>JANMKM010000699.1:0-6545 GCA_031372035.1 Rhodoferax sp.
TGCGGTTCATGCGTGCTCCTTGTACGTGTTGGATGGAGGTGATGCGGCAGGCACTACGCAAGCACTGCGCCAGCACTGTCTGCGGGTGTTTGACCCCCGGCCGCATGCGGCGCACCAATTTCGCCCATGCTGCGTCCAAAAAAGAGCGCGTGAATAGTCCTCGCGCAAATGGGTCTCACCGTTCGCGGGCTGCGGGTAGCAGGCGCCAGCCCGCAGGCAACGCGCGGCGGCTGGCCGGCTGTGTCTCCCTCTCCCGCATGCGGAAGAGGGCAGGGGTGAGGGTAGGCTGGCGCGCAGAACGCTATTGCCTTTCTAGCGTTCCGTGCTTTCTGCATGCGGCTTCCCGGCCGGTTTCTCTCTCAAAGTCTGTGCCGGAAGCACTTGGGCCCCGAAACAGCAGGCGCCGGAGTGTGCCAGGCGCCGCTCCATCCCTGCAGACCGGCGCCCAAGGGTGCACAATCCGGTCCTCGCGCGCGCACCTCACAACGTCAACAGGAGACACCCCATGCTGCGATCCTCCCAACTGTTTCTGGCCTCGACCCTGCTGCTGGGCCTTGCCGCCTTCACCGGCGCGGCTTCGGCCGAAGCCCCCATGGTCAAGACCCAGGCTCCAGGCTACTACCGCATGATGCTGGGCAGCTTCGAGGTCACTGCGCTGTCGGACGGCACGGTCAAGCTGCCGGTGAAAGACCTCCTGAACACCAGTGGCGCGGCAGTGGACGCGGCGCTGAAGAAGGCCTTCCTGCCACACCCGGTGGAGACCTCGGTCAACGCCTACCTGGTCAACACCGGCTCCAAGCTGGTGCTGATCGACACCGGCGCCGCCGGCCTGTTTGGTCCGACGCTGGGCAATGTGCTGGGCAACCTCAAGGCCTCGGGCTACAAGCCGGAACAGGTGGACGAAATCTACATCACGCACATGCATCCGGACCACGTGGGTGGTCTGATGGCCGGCGGCGCGGTGGCCTTTCCCAATGCCGTGGTGCGCATTGACAAGGCGGACGCTGACTTCTGGCTGTCGGAGGCCAAGATGAATGCCGCGCCGGTGAACGACCGCGGCTTCTTCCAGGGCGCGATGGCCTCGGTGAACCCCTATGTGGCGGCGGGCAAGCTCAAGACCTTTGAGGGCAACAGCGAGCTGGTGCCCGGCATCCGGGTGCAGGCCACGCATGGCCACACGGCTGGCCACAGCATCTACATCGTCGAGAGCAATGGCGAAAAGCTGGTGCTGTGGGGCGACCTGATGCATGTGGCGGCGGTGCAGTTCGAGAACCCGGGCGTGACCATCAAGTTCGACAGCGACAACAAGGCCGCGGCCCAGCAGCGCGCCAAGGCCTATGCCGACGCCGCCAAGGGTGGCTATCTGGTGGGCGCTTCGCATTTGGCCTTTCCCGGTATCGGGCGCCTGCGTGCTGCCGGCAAGAGCTATAGCTTTGTACCCCTCAACTACTCCGGCCTGAAATAATTCCATTTCCATTTCAATACGATAGGTCGTTGCCCCCCTCGCCGTTTCAGACTGCGTCGGCCGCCATGGCCGGCGCCAGCGCACCCAGGTAGCTGCGCACCTGGGGCAGTGCCAACAGCGCGTCAAAGTGCTGGGCCTGCGTTACCGTGCCCTTGTGCACGAACAGGAAACGCTCGCAGCTCTGGCGCATGATCTCCAGGTGGTAGGGCTCGTTCGGGTGTAGGCACAGGAACACCAGCTTGCCCTGCGCACGCAGGTTGGCAAAGAAGTCCAGCATGAAGCCGATGTAGCCGTCCTGGGTGTTGAACTGCGGCTCGTCAAACAGGTGCACGAGCGGCGCTGTGCTGCTGGCGTGCTGCAGCAGGAAGTTCGGCTTGCCGCGCCCAAACGAACGCAGCTGGTACGACTGGTGGTAGTGGATCGCCAGCCGGTCCCGCTCCAGCGTGCGCACCTGATGGATGTCCTGGCCATTCACCAGCACCCGGCCGCTGCTGGGGCGATTCGAGCCGGTGATCAGCTCGAACAGCGTGGTCTTGCCGGAGCCGTTCGGCCCCATCACGCCCACCACCGTACCCGCCGCACACTGGAAGTCGGCAGAGAGCGAAAACGTGGTCTGCGGGCGTAGCAGGCCGCGCTGGTAGTGCTTGCGCAGTTGTTGCACCTGGAGCAAGGGTGTCTTGTCGGGCAGGGCTTGCATTTCAGACTCCCAGCAACTGGCTGCGCAGCTGTACATCGGCGCGCAGTTGCGCAGCTTCACCGGCATGCACGATCAGGCCGGACTGCATCACGTAGACCCGGTCTGCCACTTCGAGGGCGCTGTGCACGTTCTGCTCCACCACCAGCACGCCGATGCCCTCGGTTCGCAGCCGCGTGATGGTGCGCAGCACGTCCTGCACCACCTTGGGCGCCAGGCCCTGGCTGGGTTCGTCAAACAGCACCAGGCCCGGCGCGCCCAGCAGCGCGCGCGAGATCGCCACCATCTGCATCTCGCCGCCCGAGAGGTTTTCGCATTCGCGCTGCATCAGGTACTCCAGCGCGCTGAAGATCTCGAAGCATTCCTTCAGGCTCCAGCTGCGAAAGCGCGTCTTCTTCAAGGCGATGGCCAGGTTCCGAGCCACGGTCAGCGTCGGGAAGATGCGCCGGTCGTCCGGCACCCAGCCGATGCCGCTTCGGGCAATCGCGTGCGTTGCCTCAGCCGTGATGTCGCGGCCGTCAAAGCGCACACTGCCGCTGCGCGCCGGCGTCAGGCCCAGGATCGAGCGCAGTGTGGTGGTCTTGCCAGCGCCATTGGCCCCCAGCAGCGCCACCACCTCGCCAGCTCGTACCTCCAGCGAGACCCCGAACAGGGCCTGGGTCTCGCCGTAGTAGGTGCTGATGTTGTTGACGGTCAGCAGCGGGTCGCCCCTCGCCCCAGCCCTCTCCCCGGAGGGGCGAGGGGGTGAAGTCATAGCGAGTGTGTTGCTGTCTGTGGAGCAGAGAGGGGGTTGCGTATTGCCCCCTCTCCCGCCTGCGGGAGAGGGTTGGGGTGAGGGTGGGTCCATCATGCCAACTGCCCCAGGTTCGACCGCTGGACCCACTCGTTCTCCTTCAGCTGTGCCGGCGTGCCCTGGGCGATCACCTGGCCCCAGTGGATCACCGACACCTGGTCCGCCAGGCCGAACAGGAAGCGCATGTCGTGCTCGATGATCACGATGCTGAGCTGGGTTTTCAGCTCGGCCACTAGCGCCATCAGCCGCGCCGTGCCTTCGGCGCCAAGTCCGGCGGTGGGCTCGTCCAGGAACAGCATGCGCGGCTCGGCCGCCAAGGCCACGCCGATCTCCAGCGCCCGGCGCTCGCCGTAGGACAGGCTCTTGGTCGGCACCCGGGCCTTGGCCCGCAGCCCCACCCGCTCCAGCACCTGTGCCGCCTGGTCCTGCGCGGCGCTGTTGGCGCCCAGGTCGCGCCAGGGGTTGAAGCCCTGGGTCCGCACCGCGGGCATGGCCACCAGCACGTTGTCCAGGGCCGAATCGTCGTTGAACAGGTTCATGATCTGGAACGAGCGCGAGATGCCTTTGCGCGCGATCTGGCGCGGTGCCAGACCGGTGATGTCCTCGCCGGCAAACAGCACCTGGCCGCGGTCCGGCTTGTACTTGCCGGTCAGCACGTTGAAACAGGTGGTCTTGCCTGCCCCATTCGGGCCCATGATGCCGCAGAGCTGGCCGGCACCGAACGCCAGCGTGATGTCCTGCAGCACCACCTGCTGGCCAAAACGCTTGGCCAGGCCGCGGGCCTCAAACAGGGGGGCCGGTGTGCCCGTCATGCTTGGGCCTGCACGGTTGCCGGCGGCGCCGCCGGCCGGTTCGCCCGTGCCCGCCAGGCCTGCCAGATGCCGGCCACACCCTCGGGCTTGAACAGCACCACCAGCATGAAAGCCAGGCCGTACCAGAGCAGCCAGGTCTCGGTGTAGGCGCCCAGCAGGTCGCGCGCCAGGATGAAGAAGGCAGCGCCGATCAACGGGCCCCAGAAGCTGACCAGGCCACCGCCGATCAGCACCATCATCACCACGAAACCGGAGTTGTGCAGGCTCATCACGTTCGGATAGGCCGACTGCTGGGCCATGGCAAACAGGGCGCCGGCCAGGCCGGCCACGGCGCACGAGATGGTGAACGCCAGCCACTTGTAGAGCCAGGTGTTGTAGCCCACAAACGCGGCCCGGGTTTCGTTCTGCTTGATGGCCGAGAGCACCCGGCCCAAGGGTGAATGGGCCAGCCGCCACAGCCCCATCACCGTGACGGCGAACACTGCCACGCAGAAGTAGAACAGTGCGTCGTTGCTGGCCAGGCTGATGCTGGCAAAGCCGAATTCGGCTGGTAGCCGCTTGATGCCCAGCAGGCCGTCTTCACCGCCGGTGACGGTATGCCACTTGATCGCCACGAACCAGAACACCTGGCCGAAGGCGATGGTCAGCAGGGCGTAGTAGATGCCGCGTCGGTGCGAGATGAACAGCGCTACCAGCGCGCCCAGCAGGGCTGCGGCCAGCACTGCGCCGGCCAGGTCAAACCACAGGTTGGCCCAGACCTTGTGCTGCAGCAGACCGAAGGCGTAGGCGCCGGTGCCGAAATAGGCACCGTGGCCGAAGGAGGGCAGGCCGGAGCCACCGAGCAGCAGGTTGTAGCCCAGCGCGAACAGCATCCAGATCATGATCTCCAACGCCAGGTACTGGTACAGGCCGACGCGCGTCAGCCACAGCGGCGTGGACAGCAGCAGCGCCAGGCAGATCAGCAGTGGGATCGGAAACAGGACGGCTGGTCCCGGGGCAGTTGGCATGCAGTATCAACCTGGTTGAAAAAAAGTGCTGTACAAATTGGAATGTACGTTCTATTATTTGATAATGCAAGAATTTTTGTTCTAGTAAATTCCCTGATGGCAAGCACTTCATCCAGCGGCACCATGCCCAGCGCCAGCACCTACGACGGCCTCAAGGACGCGATCTCACAGGCCTATCCCGGCATGTCCAAACAGCTGCAGCGGATCGCCCGCTTTGCGCTGGAGAAACCGCACGACCTGGCCTTGGGCACCGTGGCGGCGCTGGCCCAGGCTACCGAGGTCCAGCCCTCGGCCATGATCCGCTTTGCCAACGCCCTGGGCTACGACGGCTTCTCCCAGATGCAGCAGGTGTTCCGCGGCCACCTGGTGGAGCGCTCAGCCAGCTACCGCGAGCGCATCGACCAGCTGCGCCACCAGCAGCGCAACGGTGCCCGGGCGCCGGCCGGCGTGCTGCACCAGCTGGTGGGCGACTCCGTGGCCGAGCTGAACCACCTGGAGGAGAGCCTGCGCGAGGCGGATCTCAAGTCTGCCGTCAAGTGGATTGCCGGCGCGCAGCGGGTGCACGTGCTGGCCCAGCGCCGTGCCTACCCGGTGGCGGCCTACCTGGCCTATGCCCTCGGGCAGCTGGAGCTGCGCACCCATCTGCTGGATGGTACTGGCGGCATGCTGCACCAGAGCCTGAGCGCCGTGGCACCCGACGACGTGCTGCTGGTTGCCAGTTTTCGCAGCTACTCGCCCGAGGTGCTGGACGCGGCATTGGCATGCAGCCAGCGCGGTGTGCCGGTGCTGGCGATCACCGACGGCCCGCTGTCGCCGCTGAAGGCGCCGGCCCGGGTCTGCTTCGAGCTGGCAGACGATTCCTCGCGCCCCTTCCGCTCCCTGGTAGCGCCGCTGTGCCTGGCGCAGGCGCTGGTGATGAGCGTCGGCCACCATCTGGCGGACAAGCCGGTGGGCAAGGTCGTTAAGGCCCGAAGGAGCAAGGCTTGAGCGCCGCCGGGCCGCCCCAAGGCGCTGACGTCCGCGGCTCCAAGCCTGCCTTGAGCAGGGTTGGACGGACGGAAGAGGCGCTGCGTCTCGCAGCGACAGCGAAGGCCCTTTTGGGGGGCAGGGAGCTACGCGCGGCGAGCGACCGTGGGAGCGAAATCAACGCGAGACCTTTCGATGTGATCTGCGTCGGCCGCGCCGCGGTCGATCTGTATGGCGACCAGATCGGTGGCCGACTGGAGGACATGCAGAGCTTCTCCAAGTATCTGGGAGGCTCGCCGGCCAACACGGCCGTGGGTCTGGCCCGGCTCGGTGCACGCCCGGCCATGCTGACGCGCGTGGGCGACGAGCACAATGGCCGCTTCGTGCGTGAAACCCTGTTGGCCGAAGGCGTGGATGTGGGCCATGTGCTGACCGACCCGAAGCGCCTGACCGCACTGGTGTTTCTGGGCATCCAGGACCGCAGCACTTTTCCGCTGGTGTTCTACCGCGACAACTGCGCCGACATGGCGATCAGCGAGTCCGACTTCGATGCCACCTTCATCGCCCAGGCCAGCGCTCTGCTGATCTCCGGCACGCACCTGTCGCAGCCGCAAAGCTGCCAGAGCTGCATCACGGCCATGACGATGGCCCGGGCCCAGGGCACACGGGTGGTGCTGGACATCGACTACCGGCCCGTGCTGTGGGGGCTGACCAGCCCGGGCATGGGCGAGCAGCGTTTTGTGCCCTCGGACCAGGTGAGTGCGCACCTGCAGCGCGTGATACCGCAGTGCGACCTGGTGGTCGGCAC
>JANMKM010000732.1:0-8603 GCA_031372035.1 Rhodoferax sp.
GGCTACCTGTTCAGCCGGCCGCTGGATGCACAGGCCTTCAGCCGGTTTGTGTACGCGCATGCGCAGACGCTGCCGTCGCACTCTAACCCTTGAACCGCAAGGCTTATCAAAACAGCACCTAGCGCTCCTGATTTTGTAGTATTCCGAGATCTGCTGCGGCACCCTGGGGGGGGCGCCCGCAGCTACAGTTCCAGCGCCAGAATTCTTGATCACCCTGGCATCTGCGTGGCACGCCTGAGCGCTGCCCGCGCCAACAGCCTGGTGGAGTCCAGCGTAGGCAACGCTGCGTTGCCATCATGTATCAGCAGCGGGATCTCGGTGCAACCCAGGATCACGGCGTCACAGCCACTGGCCCTGAACTGGCAGATCTGCTCCTGGAAAAAGGCCAGCGCCTGGGCCGAACGCACACCCGGTACCAGTTCCTCCATGATGAAGTGCTGCATGCGCTGCATGGCAGCCGCATCGGGCAGATGACACGCCAGCCCTTGCTGCGCCAGCTTGTCCGGATACACCGGGCTGGCCATCAGCCACGCGGTCCCCACCAGGCCCAGGCGCCGGTAGCCCAGGCGCTGCGCCTCGTCCGCCACCGCGCCAGCAATGTGCAGCCAGGGCCGCGGCGAGTGCGGCTGCACCAGCGCGAAGGCCTGGTGGATCGTGTTGTCCGGGCAAATCAGGAAGTCGGCACCGCAGGCAGCCAGCTTGTGCGCGGAGCCGAGCATCAGATCCGCCACGCCCTGCACGTCGCCACGCTCCAGGCAGTCCACGTACCGCGACAGCGAGGGCGTATGCATCGACACCTCCGGATGCGCGAGTGGCCCCAGCACCCGCGAGCCCTCGGCGCAGATGGTGCCGTAGCACAGGGCCGCGCCTTCTGCAGAGCAGGCAACGATGCCGATGTGCTGGGTCACGGCTTGCGACCCTCAGCTGCGCCAGGGCAGGTCCAGCACGGCACCGTCGGGCAGGAAAGTGCCCACCGGCGTGCCGCCGAAGATGCCGACGATCTGCATCGGCACTTCGCCCACGTTGAAGATCTGGTGCGCGCCGCCGCGTGGCAGCACCAGCGTGTTGGCGGCCCCAAAGGGATGGGCCTGGCCGTCAATGTGCAGCTCGCCCCGCCCGGATTCGCACAGCACCACCTCGTCGCAGTCGTGGCTGTGCGGCGGTGTTGCGGCGCCGGGCGCGAGGGTCTGGCGCCAGATCGAAATCTGCGTCAGGCCTTCGTCGCGGCCGGCCCAGGTGGCATGGGCAACGCCAGGAATGGGCATCGGGCTGGGCTGGGTTTGTTCGAACACGTACATCTATTTTCTCCTGTGTGGATGGCACCTGGGTTTCAGGCAGCGCCAGTATTCGGCGCAGCGCAGAAATGCGGAAGCGGCGGCTGTGGACTAACATTGCCGACAAATATTCCTCAATGGGAGCGTGCCCATGAATGGACTGCAGCCCCTGCTGGCGTTTTCCGAGACCGTCAAGCACGGTGGTTTCGCCGCTGCCGCGCGCGAGCTGGGCAGCACACCATCGACGCTGGCCAAGGCGGTGGGCCGGCTCGAAACATCACTCGGCGTGCGGCTGCTGCACCGCACCACCCGGCAGGTCACGCTCACCGCCGACGGTGAGCGCTTGTTCCAGCGCTGCCAGCGGGTGTTGGCGGAGCTGGACGAACTGCAAACCGAAGCCGCCGGCGCGCGCGCTGGACCTACCGGTACGCTGCGCATCAACATGCCCCTGATGTTCGGGCGCGAGCGCCTGTTGCCGGTACTTGCTGCCCTGGTGCGCAAACACCCGGCTCTGCGACTGGACGTGCGCCTGTCCGACGCCTTTGTCGATCTGGTGAAGGACAGTGTCGATGTCGCCATCCGCGTGGGCGAGCTGCAGGATTCAACCCTGGTGGCGCGCCGCTTCGCCAGCCAGCAGCTGATCCTGGTGGCGGCGCCGGCTTACCTGAAGGCGCACGGCACGCCGGCCGCGCTGCACGAGTTGGCTGGCCATAGCCACATCGTGTTTCGCATGCCCAGCAGCGGGCGCGACCGGCCGCAACAGTTCAGCGTCAACAAGCGGGTGCTGGAGATGCATCCGGTGTCGGGCATTCGCCTGGATGACGGCGAGGCGCTGGCCCAGGCCGCAGTCCTGGGCCTGGGCCTGACCCAGCTGCCCGATTACATGGCCAGTGAAGCCATAGCCGCTGGCCGCCTGGTTGAAGTTTTGGCGCAGCACCGCCCGCCGGCCATGCCAATCCACGCCGTCATGTTGGGCAACCGCATGCTGCCAATGCGGGTGCGGGTGCTGCTGGATGCGCTGGCAGAGCTGGAGCTGCAGCCCGTGCCGGCTGCGCGAGCCAGGCGCCGATAGCACAGGGCGTTCTGCGTGACAGCCATTGCTACGTAAACAGGAGCGTTCCGTGCTTTATCCATGTGCTTTAACGGCCAATTTACCTCTCACAATTCCTTATCCATACAGGCTGGCGCAGCACCCGCCAGCATCTGCGCCCGCAAATCTTGCAGGCTCAGCTGAAACCCAGGATCGCGGCTACCGAGCGCTCGAGCTCTTCGACCAGCTCGGGATCCATGTACTTGTATTCGTCAGGGATGTCGAGAACATAGATCGGCTTGCTCTCCACGATGTGGCCAAACTCCGCCACCAAGCGCGACTTATGCTTCTCCTCCATGACCAAGATGGCATCCGCCCAGCGCAGATCCTGCTCCGAGACGTGGTGTCTGGCATTCGGACTGGTTCCGGCTGACCGCACGGCCAGTGCTGGATGGCTGCGCCAGACCCGCTCGGCGGTTGGACTGCGCCATTGGTTCCTGCTGCAGACGAACAGCACGTTGAGTCGCTTGCTCTCCACCGTTCCGACGTCACCCGGCAACGGCATCTCCTTCAGCAAGCTTGTGCACGACCCTGGCAACCAGCCAATGGTTCTTGCCGAGCTGCCGGGTGGCGGCAAACCCCTGACGCTCGAACATGGCCAGCGTGCCGTTGTGCAGGAAGGAGCCCGACACCGACCGGCCCATCACATCTTCCGGACTACTTTCCACCGTGCCCCCGCCCAGCCGGGCGATTTCCTGCAGAGCACCCTGTAGCGCCACGTCGGCAACACCCCGGCCGCGGTATTCCTTGTCCACGAAGAAGCAGGTGATGCGCCAGTCCGGCGCGGTCGTGGCGCCTTCGTCATAGGCACGCCGGTGCTTGATCCGCGGCAACTCCTGCGGCGACCCAAACTGGCACCAGCCCACGCAGTTGTCACCGTCGAATACGAGCGCAGCATGGGCTCGGCCTTCGCGGACTCGGCATTCCTTCTCGGCGCAGTTCTGCGCTGCGGTCTTGCCGCGGCCCACACCTTCCGCATGAAATGCCATGCACCAGCAACCACCCCAGACGCCCTTGTGCTTTTCCACCAGCCGGGCAAAGTCCGGCCAAGTGGTGTCTGTCAGGGGTTGGACGTGCTGGGCTGTCATGCCCAATGCCGATGCTAGGCTACAGCCCGCCTGCTGGCCGCCCGACCTGAGCGACCGGCTACGGGGCGCGCCTGATGCGCCTCGACATAGGCGTCAAGCAGGCGTCGGATCATGCGCTGGTACTGGGTTTGATGCTTCGAAGCTTCGAACTTGAAGAAGTCCACACTCTTTTTGCTCAATGCAAGCGTGACCTTGACCCCCTCCTCACGCAGTGCCAAATCAGCCGGCGGCGGCAGGAAGTCAGGAATAACTTCCATCTCGCCCAACGGCTCATCCGTGTAGGTGATTTTCCTTCTCATAGACAGCCTTTCCTTTGCGCCAATATCCAGCGCCAATGATGTGAACGATATCGCCCCGATGGGTAAACCGCACCGTGAGAACACCACCGTCAACCTGGCCAAAGCAATAGAACCGCTCCTCTGTTTTGCTATGGCTGAGATCACGGGCAATCACACGCCGCGGATCGACAAATGCAAACTGTGCTTCCGAAAACGAAACATGGTGCTTGGCGACATTTGCCGAATTCTTCGCTTCGTCCCATTCGAATCGCAACGTGGGCATACGCATAGCTTAGCATCAAGCCATACTATTAGCCATACCTTTGTATGGGCCACTACTTCTTTGCGTTCATGCACACTTTCATACAGGCATCAAAAAACTGGAAAGCGCCGAAGGCGCCGTCGGCTGGGCATACAGGCAATTTCCCGTGAAGGGGCGAGACCAGGGACGACAACGGCATCCCTTGGCAACGGTGTCTTTGCCACGTCGCGGACCATAAGCACGCGATGAAGCCACGACCAGACAGTTGACGGCGCCCCAGTGCGATGCCGAGGAGCGCAGGCGGCCAGGGTCGGCGCGCAGCGCCCAAGTGAACATGTCTGAGCCGCGCAGCGGCGAGTTTGTGAACTTGCCCTGACGGCTTAGCACCGCAGGGAAGTCCTGCAACGCAGCGGAGAGACCGAGCACCGAAGCGACGGCGACTGTCTGGTTGGGGCTTTGTGAGGCGTATCCTCATCTTCGCAGTCGATGTCCATGTTCGCGTCGCGTCCTCACAGCGGGGTCAGAAACCGATTTCGTTCGGCTGCTCGTGCTCCGGTAGTGCCATCGTCCTGAATCGGGATCTGACCCCGGGGCTGCTCCCGTCAATCGGAAACGCTATAAACACAGTAGTGCTCCGTGCTGTATCCATCAGCCTCAGAGGCCACTTTCCCCGCAGAAAGTGCGATGGAAAGCTGCCCGAAAGGGGCAGCAACCAGCTACAGCAACCGCTGCAGATAGCGCCCGGTATGGCTCGCCGGGTTGGCGGCTATGTCTTCGGGGGTACCGACACCCACCACCTGGCCGCCGCCAGCGCCGCCTTCGGGGCCCATGTCGATCACCCAGTCGGCGGTCTTGATCACGTCCAGGTTGTGCTCGATCACCACGATGGTGTTGCCGGCGTCGCGCAGCTGGTGCAGCACCTTGAGCAGCAGGTCGATGTCGGCAAAGTGCAATCCGGTGGTGGGCTCGTCCAGGATGTAGAGCGTGCGGCCGGTGTCGCGCTTGCTCAGTTCCAGCGCCAGCTTCACCCGCTGCGCTTCACCGCCCGAGAGCGTGGTGGCGGACTGGCCCAGCGTGATGTACGACAGGCCCACGTCCAGCAGCGTCTGCAACTTGCGTGCAATCGTGGGCACGGCATGCAGGAACTCGTACGCCGCCTCCACCGTCAGCCCCAGGATCTGCGCGATGTTGCGGCCCTTGTACTGCACCTCCAGGGTTTCGCGGTTGTAGCGCTGGCCCAGGCAGACATCACAGGGTACATAGACGTCGGGCAGGAAGTGCATCTCCACCTTCACCATGCCGTCGCCCTGGCAGGCCTCGCAGCGGCCACCCGCCACGTTGAAGGAAAAGCGCCCCGGGCCATAGCCGCGCTCGCGCGCCATCGGCACCTCGGCCATCAGCTCGCGGATCGGCGTGAACAGCCCGGTGTAGGTGGCCGGGTTGCTGCGGGGCGTGCGGCCGATGGGCGACTGGTCGACATTGATCACCTTGTCGAAATACTCGATGCCCTCCAGCGCCACATGCGCCGCCGGCTCCTCATGCGCCCGGTACAGCTGGCGCGCCACAGCCGCGTACAGCGTGTCGTTCACCAAAGTGGACTTGCCCGAACCCGAGACCCCGGTGACGCAGGTCAGCAGCCCCACCGGCACCGCCACGTCCACATGCTGCAGGTTGTTGCCGCTGGCGCCGATCAACTTGATCGCCTGCACGGTGCCTTGGGTCGCCAAATGCGCGGCATGGCGCTCGGCATAGGCGACGGCTGCTGCGCTTTGGGCACCGGCAGATTTCTTGGGCGTACGCGCCGGCTCGTGCACCACCGGCAGCCAGGGCGTGCGTTTGGCCGGCACCGCAATCGCCAGCGTGCCTGCCAGGTAGCGCCCGGTGAGCGATTCGGTATGGGCCCGCACCGTGTCGAAAGTACCCTGCGCCACCACCCGGCCACCATGGACACCGGCGCCCAGCCCCATGTCGATCAGGTGGTCGGCGGCGCGCATCATGTCTTCGTCGTGCTCCACCACCAGCACGCTGTTGCCAATGTCGCGCAGGTGCTTCAAGGTGTCGATCAGGCGGTCGTTGTCGCGCTGGTGCAAGCCGATGCTGGGTTCGTCCAGAACATACATCACGCCGGTCAGGCCTGAGCCGATCTGTGACGCCAGGCGGATGCGCTGCGATTCACCGCCACTCAGTGTCTCGGCGCTGCGGTACAGGCTCAGGTAATTCAGGCCCACGTCGTTGAGGAATTTCAGCCGGGCGCCGATCTCGCGCACCACCTTGTGCGCAATCTCGCCCTTGGCACCGGGCATCTTCAGCGCCAGGAAGTAGGCCAGGCTCTGGCCCAGCGTGGCATGGCTGATCTGGAAGATGGACTTGCGCTCGGGCGCAGCGCTGCCCGCGATGGCGGGCGCCACCTGTGTCTCGCCGTCACGCGCTAGCGCTGCCGCCGGAATCGATTCGCCCACCAGGTAGACGTTGCGCGCCTCGCGCCGCAAGCGGGTGCCTCCGCACTCGGCGCAGGCCTGCGTGCTGCGGTAGCGCGACAGGTCTTCGCGCACTAAAGCCGAATCGGTCTCGCGGTAACGCCGCTGCATGTTCGGAATCACACCTTCGAACGGGTGCTTGCGGGTCAGCTTCTTGCCCTGCGAAGCGCCGGAGTCCATGACGTAGCTGAATTTGATCTCCTCCTGGCCCGAGCCCTGCAACACGGCCTGCTGCACCGGCGGCGGCAGCGATTCGAAAGCTGCGTCCACATCAAACTTGTAGTGCCGCGCCAGGCTCTCCAGCATGGAAAAGTAATAGCCATTGCGTCGGTCCCAGCCCTTGATAGCGCCACTGGCCAGGCTGAGCGACGGAAACGCCACCACCCGTGCCGGATCAAAAAACTCCTGCGCTCCCAGTCCGTCGCAGGCCGGGCAGGCGCCCAGCGGCGAATTGAAGGAGAACAGCCGCGGCTCCAGTTCGGCCAGTGAATAGCTGCACACGGGGCAGGAAAAGCGCGCATTGAACAGGTGCTCGCGCAGTGGCGTGCCGGGCGCAGTGTCAGCCAGTGGGTCCAGCTCCATTGCAATGGCACGGCCATCGGCCAGGCGCAGCGCGGCCTCAAAGCTCTCGGCCAGGCGCTGCTGCATGTCGGGCCGCACGCGGATGCGGTCGATCACCACGTCCACATCGTGCTTCTCGGTCTTCTTCAGCTTGGGCAGCTCGTCGTACTCGCAAATCTCGCCATTGACCCGGAAGCGCACATAGCCCTGGGCCTGCATCTGGGAAAACACTTCCAGAAACTCGCCCTTCTTCTCCCGCGCCAGCGGCGCCAGGATCATCAGGCGCGAGTCCGGCGTCAAGGCCAGCACCGCGTCCACCATCTGGCTCACGGTCTGGGCCTGCAGCGGCAGGTCGTGGTCGGGGCAGTAGGGCGTGCCGGCACGGGCAAACAGCAGCCGCAGATAGTCGTGGATCTCGGTCACCGTGCCCACGGTGGAGCGCGGATTGTGCGAGGTGGCTTTCTGCTCGATCGAGATCGCCGGCGACAGACCTTCGATCATGTCCACATCGGGCTTGTCCATCAGCTGCAGGAACTGGCGGGCATAGGTGGACAGGCTTTCCACATAGCGCCGCTGGCCTTCGGCATACAGGGTGTCGAACGCCAGGCTGGACTTGCCGGAGCCGCTGAGGCCGGTGATCACCACCAGCCGGTTGCGCGGGATGTCCAGGTCGATGTTTTTCAGGTTGTGGGTGCGCGCGCCACGGATGCTGATGGTCTGCTGCTGCAAGGCAGCGCCGAGGTAGGTGCCGTCGGTGGGAGGGTTCAAGGTCATGCGTGCTCAGGGGAACCCTTGATGATAGTTAAAGTTTGGATGGCGGGCAGTGGGCGTGTAACCACTGGTGCTGTCAGCCAAGCGGCGGGCCGGTTCGTTACAGGCTGATAATCCCAAAACATTCAGGAGAAACCCCATGGCATCCGTCAACAAAGTCATTCTGGTGGGCAACTGCGGCCGCGACCCGGAAGTCCGTTACCTGCCCTCCGGCCAGGCCGTGGCCAATGTCACGCTCGCCACCTCCAGCCGGCGCAAGGACAAGACCAGCGGCGAGACCATCGAGGACACGCAGTGGCATCGCATCACCTTCTATGACCGGCTGGCCGAGATTGCCGGCGAATACGTGAAGAAGGGCCGGCCGATCTACGTGGAAGGCCGCATCAAGTACGGCAAGTTCACCAACAAGGACGGCGTAGAGCAGAACACCTGTGACATCATCGCCACCGAAATGCAGCTGCTCGGCAGCCGTGAAGGCATGGGCGGCCCCGGTGAAGAAGGCGGCGGCGGTGGCGGCTATTCGCGCCCGGCACCGGCCTCGCGCCCGGCTGCCGCCGCACCCCGGCCGCAGGCGCCAGCCGCAGCCCCGGCAAAGCCGTCGACCGGGTTTGATGACATGGACGACGATATTCCGTTTTGAGGCTTGCCTCTCTGGCGAATGGGCCGGCCGCGCCCATGGCGGCAGGCCGTGCCAATGCGAGGCCGCGCATCACTGCAGGCTCTCGACCATGACCATTTGGCCTGAACCGCTTGTGCAGCGCGACACCGTCTACCCCAAGCCGCATCTCGCAGGCCACCTCCC